>JAEZEN010000276.1 GCA_023433185.1 Pseudomonadota bacterium
GGCAGGAGGCGGCCCGCGCCGCCGTCGTCGTGGAAGCTGTCGCCGAGGGCGACGACGACCGCGGGATCGAGACGGGCGACGAGCCGCGCCAGCCGGTGCAGCGTCTCGCCGGTGTCGTAGGGCGGCAGGAACCGGCCGCGTCGGGCGTAGGACGAGCCCTTCTCGAGGTGGAGGTCGGCGACCACCAGCATCCGCCGGTCGGCCCACCAGAGCACACCTTCGGGGAATGCCTCGAGCACCACGCCGGCGACGCCGACCAGCGCCGGCTCGCTCGGAGCCGCGCCCGGGGCGGGGAGGGCGGTCAACGGGGCGGCCTCCCCCGACCGGAGGCTTGGCCCCCCACCCATCCTCCCCCTTGCAGGGGGAGGGCAAGCGCGGTCATTCGGCGACGCGACGCCGTCGTCGTCGTGCGAACCGGGCTGTTTCCCCGCAGGCCCCTCCCCCGGGAAGGGGGAGGTCGGGAGGGGGTCATGGCGCTCGCATCCAAGGGCAAGCTGGCAGCCGACACTCGCTCACACATCCGCATCCTCGCCCATCGCTTCCCGCACCAGGTCCTCGGCCGCCTCGCGGAGCACATCCTCGCTCGATTCGCCGCTCACCGTCTCGCGTCCGATCTGGAGCATCGCCGGCAGCGCCAGCGGCGAAATCCGGTCGAGCCGCTTGTGCACGATCCGGCCCTTCACCCGGGCCAGCATCTCGCCGACGCGGGCCACCTCGAGCAGCCCGGTCGCCGCGTCCGCCCAGGTCGCCTGGAGGAGAATGTGGTCGGGTTCATGGCGGCGGAGCACGTCGTAGACGAGGTCGGTCGAAACCGTCACCTGGCGGCCCGATTTCTCGCGCCCCGGATGGCGCTTCTCGATCAGGCCGGAGATCAGCGCCGTGTTGCGGAACATGCGCTTGAGGAGGTAGCTGTCCGCCATCCACGCCTCGAGGTCGTCGCCGAGCATGTCCTCGTCGAACAGGGTGTCGAGGCCCGGGGTCCCGCGCGCGAAGGCGCGGCCGAGGTCGCCGAGCGCCCAGATGGCGAGCGCATAGTCCGACGCCACGAAGCCCGTCGGCCGGAGCCGTGCGCGCTCCAGCCGCCGCGTCAGCAGCATCCCGAGCGTCTGGTGGGCGAGGCGGCCCTCGAAGGGATAGGCGACCATGTAGGTGCGGTTGCCGCGCGGGAAGGTCTCGACCAGGAGCTGGTCGCGCTTCGGCAGCAGCGAGCGCTTCTTCTGAACCTTCAGCCAGTCCGAGACCTGGGGCGGCAGCCTCTTCCACGACTTCGGGTCGGCGAGCATCGAGCGCACGCCGTCGGCGAGGAACGACGTGATCGGGAACTTGCCACCGGCATAGATCGGGATCTTCGGCGTGTCGTCGGCGGTGCGGGTGGCGATCACCTCGTTCTCCCGCATCCCCTCGTAGCGGAGGATCAGCCCGGCGAAGAGGAAGGTGTCGCCGGGCGCGAGCGCCTCGATGAAGCTTTCCTCGATCTTGCCGATCGACCGTCCCGCCCGGCCGGCGAAACCCGTCGCCGCCGTCCGCGCCACCCGTACGGCAAGGAGCGGCGCCTCGATGATGGTGCCGGCATTCAGCCGGTACTGCTGCGCCACCTGCGGGTGGGTGATCCGCCACAGGCCGTCGGCACCGCGCCGGATCTTGGCGAAGCGCGCGTAGCGCCTGAGCGCGTAGCCGCCGGTGGCGACGAAATCGACCACGCGCTCGAACGTCTCCCAGTCGAGGTTGCGGTATGGCCAGGCCGACCGCACCTCGTCATGGAGCGCCACCGCGTCGAACGGCATCGAGCAGGCCATGCCGAGGACGTGCTGGGCGAGCACGTCGAGCGCGCCGGGCTGGATCGGCGGTGTGTCCTGCGCACCGAGATAGTTGGCGTCGAGCGCCACCCGGCACTCGAGCACCTCGAAGCGGTTGGCCGGGACGAGGATCGCCTTCGACGGCTCGTCGAGGCGGTGGTTGGCGCGTCCGATCCGCTGGGCGAGCCGCGCGGCCCCCTTCGGCGCCCCGACATTGACCACGAGGTCGACGTCGCCCCAGTCGATGCCGAGGTCGAGGGTCGAGGTGCAGACGACGGCGCGGAGCTTCCCCGCGGCCATCGCGGTCTCGACTTTCCGCCGCTGCCCGGCATCGAGCGAGCCGTGGTGAAGGGCGATCGGCAGGGCCTCGGCGTTGATCCGCCACAGCTCCTGGAACAGCAGTTCCGCCTGCGAGCGGACGTTGACGAAGAGCAGCGTCATCCGGTGGCGCCGGATGATCGCGTAGAGGTCGGGGATCGCATATTTCGACGAATGCCCCGACCATGGGACCCGCTCCTCCGATTCGAGGATCGCGATGTCGGGCTTCGCCCCGCCTTCCACCACGACGAGATCGGCCAGCGGCATCGCGGCCTGCACGGCGCCCCCCTCTCCCCTTGCGGGAGAGAGACGCTTCGACCTGGCCGAAGCGTGGTGAGGGGGCCCACGGGCCGGTTCCGTCTGGTTCCCTCCCCTTGAAAAGGGGAGGCCGAGAGGGGATCGCCCTCCTTCCTCGCCGTCCTCGGGGAACGCACCGCCCCCCTCCCGTCCTCCCCCTTGCCGGGGGAGGGGCGACGCGTCGCCGTTCTGCCCGACCAGCCAGCCTCGGAGCGAATCCGGGTCGGCGACGGTGGCTGAGAGGCCGATCGTCTCGAGGTTCGGCGCCAGTGTCCGGAGCCGGGCGAGGCCGAGCGCCAGCAGGTCGCCGCGCTTGGACGTCACCAGCGCGTGCAGTTCGTCCAGCACCACCATCTCGAGGTCCGCGAAGAAGCGCGGCGCGTCCCTGGCCGAGAGGAGCAGCGCCACCTGCTCGGGCGTGGTCAGGAGGATGTCCGGCGGTTTGAGCTTCTGGCGCTGGCGCTTGTGGACGGGCGTGTCGCCGGTGCGGGTCTCGATGCTGACGTCGAGCCCCATCTCGGCGACCGGCGCCTCGAGGTTCCGCGCGATGTCGACGGCGAGCGCCTTGAGCGGCGAGACGTAGAGGGTGTGGATGCCGCGCCCTTCGGGCCGGTTCGCCGCCGGCCGGGCGTGGAGCGACGTCAGTGTCGGCAGGAACCCGGCGAGTGTCTTGCCGGCCCCGGTCGGCGCGATCAGGAGCGTCGAGCGCCCGGCCCGCGTCTTCTCGAGCAGCGCCAGCTGGTGCGGCCGCGGCGTCCACCCCCGCCCGGCGAACCACGCGGCGAAGGCGGGCGGCAGGACGGCGACCTCGGTGCGGGCTCTGCGGGCAGGACGGCTCACGCGCCGGAGACTAGCGGGGCGTAGGGGAGGCGTCCATGCTTTGTTCTTGGTAGAGTACCCGCGGAGCAATACCTTCCGAGAGCCAATGTCGACGGGAAGATCGCGAGGCGGCCTTCGGGCCCGTCAAAGAAGCTAGCCTCAAAACGGGATCTCATCGCGGGATGAAACTGCTGCTTCCTTGAGGCGGCTCGAAGTACGGATATCCTCACCGAGCAACCGCACAATTTCCTCAGCAATGGCGTCTGCGTTTCGCTTGCCTCGCGAGAGCGCCTGATGTTTGGAAAGAAAGCCAGGCGGGTCCTCGCCCATTCGCAGTGCGATCACCTTGACGCCGCGACAGACGGCAAACCCAATCTCCTGCTGTGTCCAAACGCTGTTGCGGAACCCGGGAGTGAGGATGGCGAGGAAGGCCTCCATCGTTGCCAGCCCTCGCTCGATCTCACTTTGCCACTCCAAAGTGGGATTGATGTCTTCATGTGCGACGAAGGCGAAAATACCATACGGAGCCAGACAGTCTTTAAGCCGTGTTGCCTTATCCTTGTCCTTCGATATGTGGCTGACGAACAGACGGAGGGCCTGTGGATTGTCCCTCCAGTTTCTTGGTGGGGCTGCAATCCGCCCCGCGGAGCCGGGCGACGTCAGATCGAGCTTTTCGGCGATACGAACGACTGTTTCTTCGGAAACATTGCGAAGCGCGTCCTTGCTATACGCCCACTTACTGCCCCAAGATCCGTCGGGTTTCCCCACGCCGAATGCCGCTAGGAAGCCATCGATATCAGTGAACGTGAATCGGCTTTGCAACTCACGCCCAATGCGATCGACCAGTGCCAGTCTATCAACGACACGCATTGCGGTGACCTGCTCCAACGACTCTCCGGATGGGACGAATCTTAAGGCGGGCTGTCGATATTGGGAATGCGGAGCGAGCTAAGATTGACTCGCGGTCACCGCACCGACCACCGTCCCGATCGGCAGGAACAGCGTCCGCGTGCCGGCGGGAAACGCCACGAACCCGTAGCGCGCGTAGAAGTCGGTTGCCTGCTCGTCGATGGCGTGGACCACCACGGCGGCGCAGCCGATCGATTGCGACATCTGCGCGATGCGCAGCAAGGCGTCGCGCAGCATTCCGCCGCCCAGCCCGTGGCCCTGATGCTGCCTCGTGACCGCGAGACGGCCGATGATCGCCGCTGGGATCGGGTCCGGCGCGTTGCGACGCACCGCCCCCGGCGCCTCGGCCCGCCGAACGGCGCCGGTTGCGAGGCAGTAGTAGCCGGCGATCGCGTGCGGCCCTTCGGTCACCACGTAGGTCCGGGCCGTCCGGCCCTCGGCCCGCAGCGCGGTGTGTCTCAACCAGTCGTCGAGGCTCGGGTGTCCGGAGGCGAACGCCGTCGCGTCATGGCTCGGCCCGATGGGGCAGGGTGGATGGAAGTCCGGACGCTGCGGGTCGCCCGGCGTCACCGCTGCCATGGCGGCTTCCGCGCAATCAATTGCTTCAGCGCGTCGCTCGGCGGCGGCGGGTTGTCGAGCGCCGCCATGAACGCGTCCCACGCCGCGGGCTCGAGCGTGAACAGCCGCTGGTCGAGGAGCACGTCCACCGCGTGCTGCTGGGCGCTCTCGATCACGAACTCGGTCCGCGTCTTGCCGAGCGCCGCCGCGGCCTCGTCGATCAGGCCCTTCACCGTCTCCGGCAGGCGGAGATTGATGGTGGTGTCGCGCCGTTCGCGGACGGTGCTCATGGATGTCTCCTCCTGAAGGTCTGCTACATCTATGTGTCACGTATATACAATGTCAATACGCCGTATCCGGGCGTGATCGCCGTTGCCTGCGCAGCCCTTGCAAGGTCCCGCCTATCCCTCCCCGTTCACGGGGAGCGGGGAGCCGCGCGGCCCGCCCGGCGGGGGGGGGGTCCCGCCCCGGGCGGGCGGCACGTGGGTGCTCAACACCCGCGGCCTGGCCGAGACGGGCATCGACGAGGACTCCGATCGCGCCGGCGTCGAGCGCGACCACAACGGCGCGCTCACCGGCCGGCTGCTCGGCCTCGACCGCTGGCTGCGCGAGCGCCTGCCCCCGCACCCGGTTCCGGACCTCGCGGCGGTGGGCCGGCGACAGTCCGCCAACGGCGTCACCGGAGTCACCGACGCCACCCCCGCCGGCTCGGTCGACGACCTCGCGCCTCTCGCCGCCGCCGGCCTGGCGGGCACGCTGCCGCAGCACGTCGTGGTCACCGGCGCCCCCCGGCTCGTCGCCGCCGACATCCCGCGGCCGCTCGTGCGCGGCCCCGTCAAGATCCTCATCGAGGACTACGCGCTGCCCGACCTCGCCACGCTCGTCCGATGGATGACCACCGCCCGGGAGGCCGACCGCACCGTCGCCGTCCACGCCATGACCCGTGACTGCCTGGCGCTCGCCCTCGCCGCGTTCGACGAGGTCGGCGCCCGGCCGGGCGACCGCATCGAGCACGGCTCGGTGGTGCCGCCCGACCTTCGGGCCGTCGTGGCGTCGAAGGGCCTGACCGTGGTCACCCAACCGGGGTTCGTGCTCGAGCGCGGCGACCGCTACCTGGCGTCGGTGGCCCCCGAGGATCTGCCCCACCTCTACCCGTGCAAGTCGCTCATCGAGGCGGGCATCCCGGTGGGCGGCAGCACCGACGCGCCGTACGGCCATCCGGACCCGTGGCGCGACATCGCCACCGCCATCGAGCGTCGCACGTCGAGCGGCGCGCCGCTGGGGCTGCGCGAGGGCGTTGCCCCCGAGCGGGCGCTCGCCCTGTTCCTCACGCCGCTCGACGCGCCCGGAGGCACGTCCCGGCGGGTGGCGGTCGGCGCGCCGGCCGACCTGTGCCTGCTCGACGGCCCGCTGTCCCCGGTGCTCGAGACCCCGTCCTCCACGCACGTCGTCGCCACCGTCATCGCCGGCCGCGTGGTGCACGCGAGGCACTAGGCGGTTCCCGAGGCATGAGGGACCGGCCCCCGGGCCCTATCGCCTCGATCTGCCGGAGGCGACCCCCATTGCCTCGGGAACCCCGGCCGAGGGGTCGGCTCAGTTCACCTGGCGGTCGGTGCCGTCCCAGTACTGCCGGCGGAGGGTCTTCTTGTCGGGCTTGCCGAGTGGGCTGAGCGGGATCTCGTCGGCGAAGTCGACCGACTTCGGCGCCTGGATCGATCCCTTGGCCTGCTT
>JAEZEN010000280.1 GCA_023433185.1 Pseudomonadota bacterium
GGCAGGAGGCGCTGCGCAACCTCCATTCGACCAACAACTTCCCGGAGTTCACCGGCCGCGTCTGCCCGGCGCCCTGCGAGGCGTCCTGCACGCTCAACATCGACGCCACGCCCGGCACCATCAAGACCATCGAATGCGCGATCATCGACCGCGGCTTCGAGATGGGCTGGGTGAAGCCCGAACCGCCGAAGGCGCTGACCGGCAAGAGCGTCGCCGTGGTCGGCGCGGGGCCGGCCGGCCTCGCCTGCGCGCAGCAGCTTCGCCGCGCCGGGCACGAGGTCCATGTCTACGAGAAGAACGCCCGGCCCGGCGGGCTCCTGCGCTACGGTATTCCCGACTTCAAGATGGAGAAGACCCACGTCGAGCGCCGCGTCGCCCAGATGGAGGCGGAAGGCGTGGTCTTTCACTGCAACGTCCATGTCGGCACCGAACTGCCGATCTCGGTGCTCCTCGAGCGCCATGACGCGGTGGCGCTCGCCGGCGGCGCCGAGAAGCCGCGCGCCCTGCCGATCCCCGGCCGCGAGCTCGACGGCGTCCATTTCGCCATGGAATTCCTGCCGCAGCAGAACCGCCGCGTCGCCGACGAGCCGCTCGGCAACGTCACCCCGATCCTCGCCGGCGGAAAGCATGTCGTGGTCATCGGCGGCGGCGACACGGGCTCGGACTGCATCGGCACCTCGATCCGCCAGGGCGCCTTGTCGGTGACCCAGCTCGAGATCATGCCGAAGCCGCCGGTCAAGGAGAACAAGGCGCTCACCTGGCCGAACTGGCCGCTCAAGCTCCGCACCTCGTCGAGCCACGAGGAGGGGGCCGTGCGCGACTTCGCGGTGATGAGCACGAAGTTCGGCGGCGAGGACGGCCGGGTCACGGAACTCCACTGCGTCCGGGTCGACGAGAAGATGAAGCCGGTGGAAGGGTCCGAGTTCGTGCTCAAGGCCGATCTCGTGCTGCTCGCCATGGGCTTCCTCGGGCCCGTCACCGACGGCATGATCGGCGATCTCGGCCTCGGCCTCGATCCGCGCGGCAATGTGCTCGCCGATACCGTGCGCTACCAGACGAGCGACGAGAAGGTCTTCGCCTGCGGCGACATGCGCCGCGGCCAGAGCCTCGTCGTCTGGGCGATCCGCGAGGGCCGCCAGTGCGCCCGCTCCATCGACGAGCACCTGATGGGGGCGACCGTCCTGCCGCGGTAGGTGTCGAAGCCAGTCGGGCACCCGGCGTGGAAGGCCCGGGGGCAAGGACCCGCGACTCCGGGAGATATCGAGGTCCGCACTCCCCGCGTTCCATCCGCCCGGACAGGTCTTGACCAATCGCCCGTGCTGTGTCGCCATCAACGATCCGCGGATGCCGCGGGGTTGGCAGGGGGGCGGCACGTGGCGGAGGCGGCAAGCTACTGGGAGGGCCGCAGGAACGTCCTCTATTATCAGGTCGTGCGGGTCCTGACGGAAGGGCTCGGCAAGAAGGCGAAATCGATCATCGACGTGGGATCGGGCGGTTGCCCCTATCTCGACTGGTTTCCGAAGATCGCGCACCGGACGAGTCTCGACATCGCCGTGCCGCACGTCGCCGAGGGCGTGACCTCGGTCAAGGCGGATTTTCTCGCCTGGACGCCCGACCGGCGCTACGACATCGTGCTCTGCCTCCAGGTGCTCGAGCACATCCCCGATGCCGGCGCCTTCGCGCGAAAACTCCTCGACATCGGCGCCGTGGTCGTGGCGAGCGTCCCCTACAAGTGGCCCCACGGCAAGACCGCGTCGCACGTCCATGATCCGGTCGACGAGGAGAAGATGCTCGCCTGGTTCGGCCGGGCGCCGAACTTCTCCTATGTCTGTCGCGAGGTCGTGGCACCGGTCGAGCGGCTGATCTGCGTCTACGACCGTATTCCCGATGCCTGGACCGCGCTCAACCGGCGCGACATGGCCCTCGCCGCACAAGCCGCCCCGGCTCCACCGGCCTGAACGTCCGGATCGGCAGCCCGCCCACCGATCCGACTTGCCTCAGGCCGCGCGTTGGATTGTGATGCGGCCTTAGGCTAGGGGATCGCTTCCTCAGGCCGCTGCGCCCAGCTGGCTTTCGCGCCATCCGGCGCGTCCAAAAAGGGAGGAAGAGATGAGAGTCCTGATCGCATCCGTCGTGTTGGCCGCGTCGTGCGGCGTGGTCCTGGCCCAGCCCGCCGTGCCCGATCTCACGGGCACCTGGACCGGCGATTTCCGGACGGTCATCTTCGGGAACAATAGCCACCACCCGGGCGAGGAAAGCGTGGCGAGCCCGCCGCGCATCCGCGAGATCGAGTTCACGATCGACGTCGAGGGCCAGGACGGCCGCCTGTTCTGGGGCCATTCGTGGTCCGACCCGGCGACCAGGGAGCCCTTCGCCGGATCCCTCACCGCCGACGGCCGGACCGCGATCGCCGCCGACACCGACGGCTCGATGACGATGACCGTCGGCGACGATGGCCTCATGGAGGTGTGCTACAGCCACTCCGGCCTCGGCCCGAGCGGTTCGATCGTGGTGACCTGCGGGAGCCTGACGCGCGCCGAATAGGCGGTCTTCAGCGGCCGGGAGCAGTCTTCTTCGCGACGCCCCTGAGCGCGTCGTTGATACGGGTCTGCCAGCCGGGTCCGCTGGACCTGAAGTGGTCGAGCACGTCCTGGTCCAACCGCAGCGTCACCTGCCTCTTCGGCGTCTCCGCTGGCGGCCTTCCGCGCTTCTGGCGCATAATCCTGGCGATGAAGTCCGGCATGACTTCATGCGCAGATCGAAAGCGCGCCAGTTCCTCGTCGGTCAGCGGCCGAGCGTCTGGATCGGAAAGCGCGCCTTTGCGGATACGAGCCTCCTCCTCGTCGCTGGGTTCCGGCAAGCCGCGCGCCTTCTCGAGCGCCTCCCTCTGCCTTTCACGCAGATGGGCCAGTTCCTCAGGGGTGAAGACGTCTGTGTAGTTCTTCGGCAAAATATCGCCTGTCTTTGCGTTCGGCGGGTCTGAGGCTGATGGCGCGTATATCATCTCCCCGGATGGTATAGATCAGGTAGCAGAGGCGGTCCTGAACCAGCCGATCGCGCGAAAACGCTGCTCGTTTCGTACGTCGCGATCCTCGTCGATGACCGCCGTCTCGAAATCGAATCGCTCCGCATCGGCGAGGTCGATGCCATGCTTTGGCGAGGTTCTGCCGCCGCTTGGCTTCGTCCCACGTCACCATTTAATGTAACGACAGGAATCCGGCAGGCAGAGCCTCCGCTTGCCGGTCGAGCGGTGGTCGGGGGCGCCTCAGCTCATCCGTTGGCGATGTACTGGCCGCCGTTGATGGTCATCACCGCGCCGGTCATGAAGGCGGCCTCGTCCGAGGCGAGCCAGGCGACCAGCGAGGCGATCTCCCCGGCCTTGCCGAGGCGGCCGACCGGGATCTGCGCGATGATCGAGTCGAGCACCTTCTCCGGCACCGCCTGCACCATCTCGGTGTCGATGTAGCCCGGGCAGATGCAGTTGACCGTCACGCCCTTCTTCGCGTTCTCCTGCGCCAGCGCCTTGGTGAAGCCGATGACGCCGGCCTTGGCGGCGGAATAGTTGGCCTGGCCCATCTGGCCCTTCTGGCCGTTGATCGAGGAGATGTTGACGATCCGCCCGAAGCCGCGGTCGCGCATGCCCTCGATCACCGGGCGGGTCATGGCGAACATCGAATCGAGATTGGTCCGCATCACCGCCGACCACTGCTCGTAGCTCATCTTGTGGAACATGCCGTCGCGGGTGATGCCGGCATTGTTGACGAGCACGTCGACCGGGCCGAGCGCGGCCTCGACCGCCTTCACGCCCTCGGCGGAGGCGGCGGGGTCGGCGACGTCCCACTTGAACGTCGAGGCGCCGGTCTCGGCCTTGAACTTCGCCGCCGCCTCGTCGTTGCCGTGGTACGTCGCGGCGACCGCGTAGCCGGCCTCCTTCAGCCGCTTCGCGATCGCGGCGCCGATGCCCCGCGTTCCCCCCGTGACGATCGCCACCTTCGGCATGCACTTCCTCCCGTCTGGTCGTCTTGTTTGGTTGCTTGTTCGATCGGATCGGCGTTGTCGTGTCCTTCGAGGCTCGGGCCTGACCCTCTCAGGAAGAGGGCCAGGGAGACTTCCACGAGCGATGATGGCGCGTGACGGATGTCGCGAACCTCCTCATCCAGAGGTGCTTGCCGCGTTCGCGGCAAGCCTCGAAGGACGCATGGCGCCGGTCAAACGCCTACCGCTCCACGCACATGGCGACGCCCATGCCGCCGCCGATGCAGAGCGTGGCGAGGCCGCGCTTGGCGTCGCGCTTCTGCATCTCGTGGAGGAGCGTGACCAGCACGCGGGCGCCCGAGGCGCCGATCGGGTGGCCGATGGCGATGGCGCCGCCATTGACGTTGACGATCCCCGGGTCCCAGCCGAGGCCGATATTGACGGCGCAGGCCTGGGCCGCGAAGGCCTCGTTGGCCTCGATCAGGTCGAGGTCCTCGACCTTCCAGCCGGCCTTCTCGAGCGCCTTCTTCGAGGCCGGGATCGGCCCGGTGCCCATCACCGCGGGGTCGACGCCGGCCGTCGCCCAGGAAACGATGCGGGCAAGCGGGGCGACGCCGCGCCTCGCGGCTTCGTCGGCGGTCATCAGCACCACGGCGGCGGCGCCGTCGTTGATGCCGGAGGCGTTGCCGGCGGTCACGCTGCCGTCCTTGGCGAAGGCCGGTCGGAGCTTCTGCAGCGCCTCGATCGTCGCGCCGGCGCGGGGATACTCGTCGCGGTCGACGACGACATCGCCCTTCCGGGTCTTGACCGTGAAGGGCACGATCTCATCCTTGAAGCGGTCGGCGTTCTGGGCGGCTTCCGCCTTGTTCTGCGACTTCACCGCGAAGTCGTCCTGGACCTCGCGGGTGATCTGGAACTCGCGGGCGACGTTCTCCGCGGTGGTGCCCATGTGGTAGCCGTTGAAGGCGTCCCACAGGCCGTCCTTGATCATGGTGTCGACCATCTGGAGGTCGCCCATCTTCACGCCGCCGCGGAGATGCGCGCAGTGCGGCGCCATCGACATCGATTCCTGGCCGCCGGCGACGACGATCCGCGCGTCGCCGGTCAGGATCTGCTGCATGCCGAGGGCGACCGAGCGCAGGCCCGAGCCGCAGAGCTGGTTGATGCCGAAGGCCGTCGTCTCCTTGGGCAGGCCGGCGCCGATCGCCGCCTGCCGGGCCGGGTTCTGGCCTTCGCCGGCCGTCAGGATCTGGCCGAGGATGACCTCGTCGACCTCACCGGGCTCGACGCGCGCGCGGGCGACCGCCTCGCGGACCGCGGCGGCGCCGAGCTCATGGGCCGGGATGTTAGCGAAGGCGCCGTTGAAGGCGCCGACGGCCGTGCGGGTCGCGCCGGCGATGACGATGTCGGTGGTCTGCATGGAACGGTCTCTCCCTGCCGCGCGGGCACAAGAATGCACGCCCGTTTCCGGGCGCGGGCTTCTTCCGGACTACAGCCTTCCTCGCGCCGCAGTGTCAATCCGCGCCGCACTGCCGCGCGGCCTTTATGGCGTCGCACAAATAATTGGCAGGCGTTGAAGAAAGTCCCTATCGTATGGGGTGGCGTGCGGGGGAGCGTGCCGGGAAACGTGGTTTCTGGGGGGGAAGGTCGGTCAATGGACAAGCCCGCGGACAAAGAGCCAACCGTCATCAAGAAGTACGCCAACCGGCGTCTCTACAACACCGGCACCTCGACCTATGTGACCCTCGAGGATCTGGCGGAGATGGTGAAGGGCGGTGAGGACTTCGTCGTCTTCGACGCCAAGTCGGGCGACGACATCACCCGCTCGGTGCTGACCCAGATCATCTTCGAGCAGGAGGCCAAGGGCCAGAACCTCCTGCCGATCACCTTCCTCCGCCAGCTCATCCGCTTCTACGGCGATTCGATCCAGAACCTGGTGCCGACCTACCTCGACTTCTCGATCGACTCGCTCGTCCGCGAGCAGGAGAAGTTCCGCAATCAGATGACGAATGCCTTCGGTCCCACCGCCTTCGCCCCGACCTCGCTCAGCGACCAGGTGCGGCGGAACACCGAGATGTTCGAGCAGGCGATGCGGATGTTCCTGCCCTTCGGCGGCGGCGTCCCGGCGAGCCGGCCGCCCCAGACGTCCGGTGCGCCCGCATCGCCCGAGCCGCAGCCCGAACGGAGCGACTTCGACCAGCTCCGCAAGCAGCTCGACGAGATGCAGCGGCGTCTCGACAAGATCGACGACAAGAGCTGAGCTCCGCAGGTCCTCAGGGCAGGACCGGGTCGCCGGTCAGCCGGCCCTGGATCGCCTGGACGCCGAGGTCCCTGAGGATCGCCGCCGTCGCCTCGTCCTGCACCCATTCCGCCACCACCTCCACCCCGAAGCTGGCGGCGAGGTCGGCGAGCCCGCGCACGAAGATCTGGTCGGCGCGGTTGTCGGTGAGATGCTCGATGTAGCTGCCGTCGATCTTGACGATGTCGACATCGAGGTCGCGGAGAATGCGATAGGAGGTGTAGCCCGCCCCGAAATCGTCGATGGCGACGCGGCAGCCGATCGCATGGAGCCGGGCGACGAAGGCGGCGGCCTCGTCAAGATTGCCGACCATGGCTGTTTCGGTCAGCTCCACGATCAGGTGCCGGGCGAGCCCGGGGCGCGCCGCCACGGCCCCCGTCAGCCGTTCGATCCACTCGACGTCGCCGACGGTATGGGCCGAGACGTTGACCGAGAGCCGCAGGTCGGTGCGTTCGAGCAGGTCTATGGCGAGGTCGAGAAC
>JAEZEN010000301.1 GCA_023433185.1 Pseudomonadota bacterium
GCCGACGGCCTGTCGCGGCGGCCATTCCCGTCGAAACTGACTCGCGAGCCTGTATTAATCACGCTTCCTGATATAAACGACATGTCGCTGCAGCGCTCCGGCTGGGACTTGGCGACGGCACATGAAACCGAGCTTCCTCACGATCAATCCCGAAGACGGGCTCGATGTCCTGCGCGGCCTGGCATCGCCGGTCCGGATCGGCATCCTCAAGCTCCTGCGCGCCCATGGCGCGCTCAACGTCAACGATATCAGCCGACAGCTCGCCCTGCCGCAATCGACGGTGGCCACCAACATCCAGGTGCTCGAGCAGAGCGGCCTCATCGCGACGAGCACGGTCAAGGCCCGGAAGGGCCATCAGAAGATCTGCTCATCGCTCTACGACGAGATCATCCTCCGCTTCGACGGCGAGGCGCCGACCAAGGACGACAAGGTGGTCGAGGTGGCGATGCCCCTCGGCCTCTTCACGAACTGCGAGGTCAGCGCGCCCTGCGGGCTGTGCTCGACCGACGGGGTCATCGGGCTTCTCGACGTGCCCAACTCGTTCCTCGACCCCGAGCGCGTGCGCGCCGGGCTGGTCTGGTTCGGCCGCGGTCACGTCGAGTACAAGTTCCCGAACAACGCCAAGCTGCTCAATGCCGAGGTCGAATCCGTCGAGTTCGTCATGGAGCTGTCTTCCGAGACGCCCGGCACCAACCTCAACTGGCCGTCCGACATCACCGTGTGGATCAACGACGTGGCGGTCGGAACCTGGACCTCCCCGGGCGACTACGGCGACAAGCGGGGGGTGCATACCCCTTCCTGGTGGAAGCTCGAGGGCTCGCAATACGGCAAGCTGAAGACCTGGAAAGTGGGCGCCTCCGGGACCTTCATCGACGGCGTTCGGATCTCCGACATCGCCCTCGCCGATCTCGCCATCGATGCCCACCACTCCATCCGCCTCAAGATCGGCATCGACGAGAAGGCCAGCCATCCCGGCGGCGTCAACATCTTCGGCCGGGGCTTCGGGAACTACGACCAGGACATCGTCATGCGCATCAACCTGCGGCGATAGCCGGCGGCTGCGCGGCGCCGGCCATTGCGGCCAGGTCGAGGCCCGATCAGTAGGCGTTCTCGGCCTTGAGGACCGCGATGGGCGTCAGCGCCAGGATGTAGAGGTCGAACAGCACCGACCAGTGCTCGATATAGTCGAGGTCGTATTCGACCCGGCGCTGGAGCTTCTCCTGCGTATCGGTCGCGCCGCGAAGGCCGTTGACCTGGGCCCACCCGGTGATGCCGGGCTTGACACGGTGGCGGGCGAAATACCCGTCGACCACCTGCTCGAAGAGCTTGTCGGTGAGGATCCGACCCTCGACCGCATGCGGACGCGGGCCGACCAGCGAGATCGTCCCCTGGAAGACGACGTTGAAGATCTGGGGAAGCTCGTCGAGGCTGGTCCGCCGGATGAAGCGGCCGACCCCGGTGACGCGGGGATCGTCCGCGGTGACCTGCTTCTTCGCCTGATGATCGGTCATGTCGGTGCGGAGGGAGCGGAACTTGTAGACCTCGATGACCTCGTTGTTGAAGCCGTAGCGCTTCTGCCGGAACAGCACGGGGCCGGGGCTGTCGAGCTTGATGGCAAGCGCAATGAGCCCCATCACCGGCAAGGCGAGGAGCAGGATGATGCTGCCGAGGACGCGGTCGAAGAGCCATTTCGAGACGAAGTCCCAGTCGGCGATCGGCTTGTCGGCGATGTCGAGGAAGGGCACGTCGCCGACAAACGAGTAGGTCCGGTGGCGGAAGCGCAGCGCGGCCGACTGCATCGACAGGCGAATGTCGACCGGCAGCACCCAGAGCTTCTCCATCATCATTAGGACGCGTTTCTCCGCCGTGATCGGTATGGTGACGATCAGGAGGTCGATGCGGGCCTTGCGCGCGAACAGCACGAGCTCGTCGATGGTCCCGAGCTTGGGGTAGCCGGCAACGACCGACGGGGACCGCTCGTCGTCGCGGTCGTCGAAGATGCCGCAGATGCGGATGTCGTGGTCCGGCGACGCTTCGATCGCTTGAATGAGCTTCTCGGCGGGCGCCCCGCCGCCGACGACGACCGCCCGCCGATCGAGCAGGCCCTGCCGGGACCATGCACGTATCCGGTTCGCCACGACGACACGGAACGCGATGATCGCTGCGAGACCGAACAGGAACCACAGGAGGAACCAGCCGCGGGAGAACACGATCCCGGAGCGGGTCATGAAGATGGCGATGGTGAGCGCGGCGAAGACCATCATCCAGGTGGCGAGGACCCGGCCGAGCTGCGGGAGCAGGCGCTTGGTGGCCACGATCCGGTAGGCGCCGCCCATCTGCGCGATGACCACGTAGAGAACGGCCGCACCGACGATGGCGAGCCCGTAGGGCCAGGGCAGGCGGTCGCGCGGCTCGACCGTGGCGAGCAGCACGGCGAACCCGACCGCTGCGACGATCGCCGCCTCGGCCACCCGGACGGTGCCGGTGACGATCGCCCGCGAGATCCCCCGGGTCGAAAGGGCCGCCGCGGCCTCCTCGGCTGCGGGGCTCAGTCGCGGCTCCGTCGTGAAGAACGCAGGCGGGCCCGAGGGTGGCCCGGGAGGGGCGCCAGGGGCGGTCACCTCGGAGCCGAGGCCTTCGGCCGGCTGCGGCTGGTCCATGTGGGCTTTGATACTCATCGGCGCACTTGGCTGGAGGTCAGACGGTGGTCATACCATCGGATATGGGGTCTCGACGCCATCAAGCGCAGAATTGGTGAATCACCTATGCGTCACGTCACACCCCCGGCCCGGCGGGTCACGGCCAACTGTGGAAACGTTCTCCGCGGGGCGGGGCGGGGGCCGTGGCTCAGGCGAACAGGAAGTCGTCATCCGAGAGCTTGCCGGGCTTGACCTTGGCGAGGAAGAGCGAGCTGTCTCCGGCATCGATGAGGACGCCGCCCTTGTGCCCGGACATGGCGTCCTTGACGTCGGCGAACTTCGAAAAGACCTTCCTGTCGAACAGGATCACGTCCTGGCCGACCTTGAAGTCGACGATCCGGTCGTTGCCGAAGCCGGGGGCGAAGTAGAACGCGTCCTTTCCCTTGCCGCCTTTGAGAACGTCGTCGCCGGCGCCCCCGGCGAGGAAGTCGTTGCCCTTGCCGCCGACAAGCTTGTCGTTGCCGTCGGCGCCGTAGAGCTTGTCGTTCCCCTTCTTGCCGTTGAGGAGATCGTCGCCGTCGCCTCCCTGGAGGTTGTCCTTCCCCTTCGTGCCCTTGAGCGTCTTGTTCGGCTCGCTGACCTGGTTGGGAGCCGGCACCGCGGAACCGCCCGCGCTTGCCGTGCTGCCGCCCTTCGCCGACCAGGGGCTCTCGAAGGCACCGAGGTCCGGCAGGCCCACCGATGCGCGGCCGACGTCGACACCCTTGTCGACGAGATCGCTGGACTGGGCCAGGTGCAGGAACGTGATCTCGGGGAGCGAGCCGTCGGCCTGGCGCGGCCCGCGTGCCACCGTGTCGAGGAGGGACAGGAAGTCCTCCTTGGTGACCTTGACCGGGAGGTTCCAGGAATTGGCGGTCTGGGTCATGCTCGATGTCATCTGGACGCCGAGCTTGGAGGCGAAGGCGAGATTGTTGATCAGCGCGTGCTTGCCGCTTTCGAACTGGAAGTCGTACGTGCCGTTGTTGTAGGCGGTGCTGTTGATCACCGACATGGCGATCGTAGCGCCGTTGGCGACGAAGCCGGCGGCCAGGTTGTCCCACGAGACGGCGTCGATGATGGTGTGCCCGCCCGAGGTGTTGCCGAGGCCGGGGCGCTGGCCGCCGAGCTTGAAGCCGTTGCCGTCGCCGAGCGGGGTGCCGTCGGGGCCGAAGCCGTTGCCCCAGGCCCAGCAGTTCTCGACGAGGACGCCGTTGCCCTTCCGGTTGGTGGCGAAAGAGGCATTGAAGAAGTCGAAGCCGTCGTCCGAGTTGTCCCAGGCGCGACAGCCGCGGAGGACGTTTCCGGGGCCGGCATCGATCGCGAAACCGTCGGCGTTCTCGCCGCCGCCCAGAACGTCGTAGTTTCCGTAGGAATCGCAGTTCAGAAACAGATTGTTAGAGCCCGTGCCGTAGATTGCGATCCCGGTACCCTCGGCGACGGAAGCACGACCATTGTGATGGGCGACGATCTGCTCGAAAATGTTGTTGCTGGAGTTGCCGTCGATCAGCAGGCCGCCGTCGGGGCCGTTGGTGATCACCAGGCCCTTGAAGATGTTCCAGGAAACGCTCTCGAGGTGGATGGCCCGCCCGTTGAACTCGTCCGGCGTCGGGATCTTGGCGCCGTCAAAGATCGGGACCTCGTCCTTGTAGGCCAGGACGCTGATCGGCTTGTCGGCGGTACCGTCCTTCGTCAGCTTCAAGACCTGGGTCAGCTCATACGTCCCACCGCGGACGTAGATGGTATCTCCAGGTTTAGCTAAATTGTGCGCATATTGGAGGCTAGAGAAAGGGCTGTCGATGGACCCGCTATTTGAATTGGAGCCGGTTGTTGAGACGTAGTAAGTGGCCATGTCGCGTCTTGACGGTATGCCTGCACTCGAGCCTGCAGTTAAACCGGCCCCTTTCTGGCTTTCGATTGTTTTTATTCTTCAAAAATTTTACTCAACCCGCTGACGATAGCCTGGGAACCTTGCCGCAAGCTGGTCCGACCCGCGTCTGGCTGGCCGCGGAGCGTGTGTCGGAGGTCACTGCCGCATGCCGGCCTGTCGGCCATCAGGTGAGGCGGGCATCCAGGAGGGGAGGAACTGCCGTCGTGCCGTGGCGACGTACGTCATCAGGGGAGTTGGTGCCGTCCGCAGGATGCGGGGCGGCAATGCCGTACCCCGTCGCATGCACAGAGGGCGGCCTGGAGGCATGACACCGGCCTCCCGTCATCGCGGCGATCGCGCTTCCTTCGGCGGCGTCGCCTGGATCCTGTCTGCGATCCTCGTCGTCTCGCCGCTGCTGCTCGGCAGCAACCGGCCGGCATTCTGGGTATTCAACGGCGTGCTGGCGGTGGCGGCCGTCGCCGTCCTGGTTGGCCTCGCGTGGCGTCGCGAGGTGCCGGAGGCCGACTGGCGTCCCGTGGCGTGGGGGCTGGTCGGCGTCTCCGCCGTCATGGCGTGGATGGTGATCCAGGCGGTCCCGCTGGCCGGCGCCTTCCCGAGGCTGCTCTTCCTCACCGGTCGATCAGGGGCGGTCGACACGTTCCGCACGATCAGCGTCGACCCGGCTGCGACGTTGACCGCGATCGTCCGCTTCGCCACGCCGGCGCTTCTCGGCTTCGTCGCGCTCGTGGCCTATCTCGATCGCGAAGGCGCCCGCCGCGCGTCGCGGCTTCTCGACATCGTGATCCTGGTCGCGAGCCTGATCAGCGCCTACGGGCTCTTCGCCCTCCATTTCGGCTCCGGCCAGCCCGCGCTGGTCGCGTCGCCCGACTACGCGGGCTTCCTCACCGGCACCTTCGTCAACCGGAACACCGCGGCGACCTATCTGTCGATCGCGCTCGTCGCCTGCCTGGCGCGCTTTCTCGAAATGGCCGCGCAGCCCCTGCCCGCGGGCACCCGCAGGCGGCAGGCGCCGCGCGAGCGATCATTCGGCGGGGTCTACATCGTCGCCGCAGCCTTCCTCGCCACCGCCGTGCTCAGCACCGGCTCGCGCGCGGGCATGGTCGCGGGCCTGCTCGGCATCGCCGCCACCCTCGCGGTCGGCGCGCGGGGAGTCCTGCGCTCCGGCGGCCGGACCTGGATCGTGATCGCCGGCGGGGTGGTGGCCGTGGCGGTGGTCGCGGTCCTCGCGGCGGGGTCCGTGCTCGAGCGGATCGGCGAGGGGCAGGTCTCCGACGACATCCGCTTCGCGGTCTATGCGAACACCCTCGACATGATCGAGGACCGGCCGTTCCTCGGCCACGGCGCCGGGTCCTTCGCGACGCTGTTCCCGCTGTATCACGGGCCCGACGTCCCTTCGGAGCGGGTCTGGCTCAGCGCCCACAACAGCTACCTCCAGGCGGCGGCGGAGCTCGGCCTGCCGGCGCTGGCGGTGATGCTCCTGGTGCTCAGCGGCGCCTTCGTCAACGTCCTCGCCAACGCCCTGTCGCCGCGCGCCGCGTCGGTCTCGGTCGCGGCCGTCGGCGCCTTCGTCGTCGTCGCGGTCCATTCGCTCCTCGACTTCAGCATCCAGATCGAGGCGGTGGCGATCCTCTTCGCCATCCTGGTCGGCGCCGGTACGGGCGCCGCGCTCGGCGCCCGGGTCGGATCGCCGACGGCCGAGCCGGAACCGGCGCCCGCGGCGCGCGACCTGACGCCACGGACGATCCGTACGCGGCTGGCCTATACCGTCGTGAAGGAGGCGCCGTCGGCTGCGACGGAACCGGAAGGGGCACCGCGACGGATCTACGTTTTCGGCGACCTCCATGGACGCAGCGACCTTGCCGCCGGCCTCAAGGCCGCGATTGCGCGGGACATGACGGAGCGGCCATGCGAGCGTCCGGTGATCGTCGGCCTCGGCGACTACATCGACCGCGGGCCGGATTCGCGGGGCGTGCTCGAGTTGCTGTCGACGGGGCTCCATCCCGAGGCGGATCACGTCTTCATCCGCGGCAACCACGAGCAACTGGTCATCGACGCCCTGGCCGGCGACGAGTCGGCCTATGACGTGTGGGTGCAGTCCGGCGGTCTCGAATGCCTGAAATCCTATGGGGTCGACATTCGCGAGGCGCTGCGCGGCCGCGAAGGCTTCGAAGCGACCCGAAAGGAGTTCGCACGGATTTTACCATACGCGCATTTCGATTTTCTCCGGGTCATGCCCATCAAGTACCTTGAGGGGGAGTATCTGTTCGTCCACGGCGGGGTCGATCCCGCCCGGCGGCTGGAAGAGCAGGCGGCCCGGGACTTTCTGTGGCACCGGCACGAGGATCAGAGCCGCGACGATGTCTTCGAGAGAGTTGTCGTCCATGGTCACACGCCGGTTCCCGAGCCGTTCCTCGGCCGCTACCGAATCAATCTCGACACCGGCGCCTACGCATCAAATCGACTTAGTTGCCTCGTACTCGAGGGCCACGACCGGCGGCTCCTGGAGCTCTCCGATGGACGCTGAACGGTGCGAATCCTTCGTTCCGGAAGACGGCTAGATGGATCGTCTGGTCCACGAGACATGGAGCGGCAGAGTGCCTGACGAACAGGGGAGCGGCCTCGATTCCGCCCGCTTCGACCTGAAGTCCGGTGTCGCCTTCACGCGCCGGCGATGGCGGACCATCTTCTTCACCGCGCTCGGCGTGATGGGGCTGATCGTGCTCGCCGCCGCGCAGCTCGACCGCCGCTATACCGCCTCGGCCCTTGTCGTGGTCGATTCCCGCGCCTCGCAGCTCGTCGGCTTCGACGCCGCCTCCGACCCGGTGAGTGCCGGCTTCGCCATCGATGCCGAGGTCGCGATCGCCCGCTCGCCATCGGTGATCGAGCGCGTCGTCCGCCAGCTCGACCTGTGGCGGGCGCCGGGCTTCGCGCCACGCCCCTCGCTCACCGACCGGCTCCTGGTGATGGTCGGCCTCGCCGAACCGGTGTCGGAAGCACCGCCCGAAAACTGGGCCAGCCTGACGCCGGAACAGCGCCTCGACGTCATCGCGTCCGTCGAGCGGGCCCTCGACATCCAGCGGCGCCCGCTGACCAGCCTCATCGACATCTCCGCCACCGCCCGGTCCCCCGAGCTCGCCGCGGCCATCGCCAATGCCCTCGCCGAGACCTATCTCGCGGTCCAGACCGACGAGAAGGTCCAGTCGACGCAGCGGGCCGTGGATTTCCTCCGTGATCGGGTGAGCGAGCTGGCGCGGGAGATCGACGCGCTCGAGGCGGAGCTCGAGGATTTCGTGACCGCGAGGCTCGCCGAGCTCGGCTCGGCGGAAGCCCGCGCCATGCTGCTCGCCCTCGACCGCAACGCCGAATCGCGGGCGAACCTCGTCAGGAGCCTCAACGATCTCCAGAGTGCCCTCGACGAGCAGAACTTCGACCGTGCCGTCGACCTGGTCGGCGGCACGACGGCCGACTATGCCCGCCGCAGGGCGGCGCTCCTCGCCCAGCTCGAGACGGCGACGCTCAGTCCCAGCGACATGCGGCGTATCCAGGACGATCTCGCCAGGACCGAGGAGGAGATCCGCGCGGCGGCCGCGAGCCGGGCCGCGATGCTCCGCACGGAGATCGCCGAGACCGAACGCTCGGGTGCCCAGCTCCGCGCGCGGCTCGAGACGGAGCTCGGCCAGCAGGACGTGCCGCGCGAAGTCGGAACGGAGCTGTTTCGGCTCCAGCGCGATGCCGAGATCCAGCGCAACCTCTACAGCAGCTACCTCACCAAGCTCCGCCAGGTCGAGCAGCAGTCGGGCTTCGACCTGCCCGACAGCCGCATCGCGGCCCCGGCGACGCCGCCGCGGCAAGCGAGCTATCCGCCGCTCGCCGCGATCGGGCTGGGCGGCCTCTTCGTCTCGCTCTTCGCCGGTTTCGGCGCGGCCCTTCTCAGGGAGTACTATGTCGGGGGCGCGACGACCGCGGAGCAGCTCGAGGCCGTGACCGGCGTGCCGGTGATCGCCGCGATACCCGCCTTCAGGCCGCGGCCGGGCTCGGACCCGGCGCCCGACCTCGCCATCGTCACGGAGCCGCTTTCGGCGTTCTCGGAATCGATCCGTCGCATGCGGCTCGGTATCGAGGCCTATGTCCGGCAGGACAGGTACTGCCTCTTCGTCACCTCGGCCTTTCCCGACGAGGGCAAGACGACGCTCGCCCTCGCC
>JAEZEN010000339.1 GCA_023433185.1 Pseudomonadota bacterium
GACCTGGCGCTATCAAGCCGCGCCGCCTTCCGCGGGTGTGGACCGCCGCCCGGCGCGGCCCTGCCGGCACTTGCACTTTGCACCGCCACAGGCCAGTGTCCTCAGTCCGAAATGACAGCCGGACCGCGCCCGCGCACCCGGCTCACTCCCAGGGGAACGGACGACACCCATGCGCGCGACGGTCGAGCGATCGCACCTCCTCAAGTCCCTCAACCACGTCCACCGCGTGGTCGAGCGGCGGAACACGATCCCGATCCTGGCCAACGTTCTCGTCCGGGCGGACGGCGGCGGGCTGACGTTGAAGGCCACCGACCTCGACCTCGAGGTGACGGAGACCGTGCCGGCCGAGATCGGCCAGGCGGGCGCGACCACCGTCCCGGCCCACATCCTCTACGACATCGTCCGCAAGCTTCCGGACGGCGCCGAGGTATCGCTCGACACCGGCGACGGCTCCCAGCTCGCCGTCAAGGCCGGCCGCTCGCGCTTCGCCCTCCAGGTGCTGCCCGAGGCCGATTTCCCCGACCTCACCGCCGGCGACTTCCCGACCCGCTTCCGCCTGCCGGCGAAGGATCTGCGGAAGCTGATCGACCGCACCCAGTTCGCGATCTCGACCGAGGAGACGCGCTACTACCTCAACGGCATCTATCTCCATCTCGTCACGGTCGGCGACACGGCTATGCTCCGCGCCGTCGCGACCGACGGCCACCGGCTGGCCCAGGCCCAGTTCGAGGCGCCGGAGGGGACGAAGGGCATGGCCGGCGTGATCGTGCCCAGGAAGACCGTCGGCGAGATCCAGAAGCTCGTCGAGGACCCCGAGGCCGAGGCAGAGATCGAGCTGTCCGACACCAAGATCCGCGTCACGATCGGCGCCGTGGTGCTGACCTCGAAGCTGATCGACGGCACCTTTCCCGACTACGTGCGCGTCATCCCGCAGGGCAACGACAAGATCCTGAAGGTCGGCCGGGGCGAGTTCGCCGCCGCCGTAGACCGCGTCTCGACGGTTTCGAGCGATCGCGGCCGGGCGGTGAAGATGGCGCTGTCGGATGGCCGGATGGTGCTCTCGGTCAACAACCCCGATTCGGGCAGCGCCACCGAGGAGATCGGCGTCGACTACGCCACCGATCCGATCGAGATCGGCTTCAACTCGAAATATCTGCTCGACGTCACGGGCCAGCTCGAGACGGACACCGCGGAGTTCCGCTTCGCGGACCCCGGCTCGCCGACCCTCATCCAGGACGACTCCTCGGACGACGCGCTCTACGTGCTGATGCCGATGCGGGTCTAGCGTTAGGCCGGCGCGCCGGCCATCAGATCCCCAGCCGTGCCCCCCGGCCATAGGCGAGCAGCATGGCGATGATCACCACGCCGTAGATGATCTGGCGCCCCGCCTCCGGCATCTGCATGACCGACAGCACGCTCTGCAGGAGGACGATGAGGATCGTGCCGGCGACGGTGCCGGCAAAGCGGCCCGAGCCGCCGAGGATGTTGGTGCCGCCGATGACCACGGCGGCGATCGAGGGCAGGAGGTAGGGGTCGCCCATCGCCTGGAAGGCCTTCGACGAGTAGCCGGCGAGGAGGATGCCGGCGAGCGCGGCCAGCGTCGAGCACAGCGCGAAGCCCGCCACGACCACCAGCCGGGTGTTGACGCCGGAGAGGTAGACCGCGGCCTCGCGGTTTCCGATCGCGTAGATGTATCGCCCGAGGGGCATGCGCCGCAGCATGAACGACACCCCGAGCCCGACGAGAATCCAGACGATCACCGGGTTCGGCACGCCCAGGATGTCGCCCTTGGCGAGCCACAGCATCGCGTCGCTCGGCACCGAGGACGGCGAGAAGCCGCCGGTGAGCATCACCATGAAGCCGCGCAGCATGACGTTGACGCCGAGCGTGAAGATCATCGAGGGGACGCGCAGATAGGCGACGCCGATGCCGTTGAAGAGGCCGATGGCGAGGCCGACGCCGAGCCCGACCGGGATCGCCAACGGCCCGCCGATCGCCGCCGCCAGCATCGCCGAGGCGGCCATGGTCCAGGGTACGGAGAGATCGATGTGGCCGAGGAGCACGACGATCATCATGCCGGCCGCGACGATGCCGAGGAACGAGGCGACCTTGAGCTGCAGGATCAGGTAGGTCGGCGACAGCAGCGAGGCCGTGCCCTGGAAGATCAGCGTGTAGCCGGTCCCGACCACGAGGATCGCCACGATGAAGATGCCGGCGAACAGCATCGGCCGGTCGATGTGGCGCGTCAGGCCGGAGAGGGGAGGAAGCGGCATCGTCGGCCTCACCGGAACATGTTGAGGCGGTTCTTGACGCTGAAGGCGCGGGCGGCGCCGAGCGTGACCGCGATGACCAGGATCAGCCCCTCGAACATCGGTTGGAGCAGCGGATTGGCGAGGAAGCCGACAACGGAGTCCGTGTCGACCACCCGGAAGCAGAAGGTGATCGAGCGGAGCACCATCACCCCGAAGATGGTGCCGATGACGCCGCCGGAACCGCCGAACAGCGCGGTGCCGCCGATCACCACGGCGGCGATCGAATTGAGCGTGTAGGTGCCGGCCTGGATCGGATCGGCATTGCCGCTGCCGGTCTGGATGGCGAAATAGAGCCCTGCCAGGCCGGCGAAGAAGCCGCTGAGGCTGTAGGCGGCGAGCTTCGAGCGGTTGATGCGGACGCCCGACATGTAGGCCGCGGCTTCGTTGGACCCGATGGCGTAGCTGCCGCGCCCGAGTTCGGAATTGCGATAGGGCACCCAGACGAAGACGATGACCGCGAGCAGAATCACGATCGGCATCGGAATGCCGGAGATCAGGTTGAACCAGCCCGGCGGATCGCCGCCCCACCAGCCGTAGGTCGCGGGCAGCTCGGCGAGGGAATTGGTCGCCACCCAGGACAGGTCGCCGTCGACCTCGCCGCCCGGCGTCGGTCGGACGAGCAGGGCGCAGCCGGTGAAGATGGCACCCGTCGCGAGCGTGACGACGATCGGCTGAAGCCGTCCATAGACGATGATCACGCCGTTGAGCAGCCCCCCGGCGAGGCCGATGAGGAGGCAGACGACGATGCCCAGGAAAATCTGCCCGCCGCTGCCGATCACCACCTCGGACGCCACGGCATTGACCAGCGTCATCAGCGAGCCGACCGAGAGGTCGATGCCGCCGAGGAGGACCACCATGGTCTGGGCCATCGAGACGAAGATCAGCGCCAGCGCCTCGTTGGAGTTCTGGACGAAGAGATCGGTGGTGAAGCCGCGCGGATGGAGGCTCGAATAGAAGACGTAGAGGATCAGGAACAGGCCCGCCGCGATGAGCGCGCCGGTGTTGTGGGAGATCCAGAGGCGGGTGTTGTTCATTGCGGACGCACCAGTTCCGCCGCGGCGGCGCTGTCGAGCGGCAGGTTGAAGGAGCTTGCGACGATGTTGGTCTCGGTGATCGCGTCGCCCTCGAGGGTGCGCACGATCTTCCCGCCATAGAGGATGAGCACCCGGTCGCAGCAGCCGATCAGTTCGTCATAGTCCGTCGAATAGAGGATGATCGAGGTGCCGGCATCGGCCAGTTCGCGGAGCAGCCGGTAGATCTCCTCCTTGGTGCCGACGTCGATGCCGCGGGTCGGATCGTTGAGGAGGAGAATGCGCGGCCCGGTGAGCAGCCACTTGGCGATCACCACCTTCTGCTGGTTGCCGCCCGACAGGGTGGCGACCGGATCGGTGACGCTGCCGACCTTGATCTGGAGCTTCTTCACCATGCCGTCGACGGCGTTCGCCTCCGCCGTGCGGTCGATGACCGCCCGGGGCGAGAGCCACTTGAGCGCGGTGATGCTGATGTTGTCGCTGATCGACATCGGCAGCATCAGGCCCTCGGTCTTGCGGTCCTCCGGGATCAGCGCCATGCCGAGGTCCGGCCGGGTCGCGGCGCCCGGGCTCCGCGGCACGCCGTTCCGGTCGTGGATGCGGACCGTGCCGCTGACGTTCCGGAGCACGCCGAACAGCGCCAGCAGGATCTCGCGCTGGCCTTGGCCGTCGAGCCCGCCGAGGCCGACGATCTCGCCCTTGCCGAGGGTGAAGGAGATGTCGGACAGGCGGTCGGTCCAGCCCATCCGCGTGACCTCGAGCACCGGCTCCGGTGGCACGCTCCGCACCGGCTTGGGCGGGTAGACGTTCGACACGTCGCGGCCGATCATCATCTGGACGATCGCCTCGTCGGTCTGCGAGCCCTTGGCGAAGGTGCTGATGTGGCGGCCGTTGCGGAAGACCGAGATGGTGTCGGCCAGCTCCTCGATCTCGTGCATCCGGTGCGAGATGTAGAGGAGGGCGAGGCCCTCGTCGCGGAGCTTGTGGAGGATGCGGTAGACGCGCTCGACGTCGGCGGCGGTCAGCGCCGAGGTGGCCTCGTCGAGGATGAGGAGCCGCGGGTTGCGGCCGAGCGCCTTGGCGATCTCGACCATCTGGCGCCGCGACAGCGGCAGGTCGCCGACCCGGGCGCGCGGATTGACGTCCTCGCAGCCGACGCGGGCCAGCAGCTCCTCGGCGCGGCGGCGCTGGGCGCGGTGGTCGATGAGCCCGAGCCGCGTCGGCGGCCGGGTGATGCTGATGTTGTCGGCGACGGAGAGGTCGGGCATCACCGACAGCTCCTGGAAAACGGTCACGATGCCCGCGGCATTGGCCGCCTGGGGGCTCGTGAAGGCGACCTCGCGGCTGGCGAAGGACATCGTGCCGCGGTCCGGGGTGACGACCCCCGAGATGATCTTGATCAGCGTCGACTTGCCGGCGCCGTTCTCGCCGAGCACGGCATGGATCGACGAGGCATGCGCCGCGAAGTCGGCCTCGGCGAGCGCCGCGACGCCGCCATAGGACTTTGAGATGCCGCGCATGTCCAGGAGCGGCGCGGCGGACCCGTTGCTCAAGGCTTCCCTCCCCCGAGGAAGAAATGCCGCCGGCGCTGGGGCCGGCGGCAAGCGGTGTCGGGCGACGACTATTCCTGGTTGTCGCCGGTCTGTGCCATCAGCTGCGGCGCCGTGAAGTTGATGCCGCAGGGCGGGAAGGCGTTGGCCGCGAAGAAGTCGGCCGTGAGGTCCGGGAAGTAGTCGACGCCGGCTTCCATGATCTCGTAGTTGGTGATCGGGTTCGGGATCTTGGTCAGCTGCGGGATCGGCTCACCCTTGAGGGCGGCGATGGCCGCCTTCATGGCGATGGCGACCTGGGCGGGGGACTGGCCGTAGGAGAAGCCCTTGAGGCCCTGGTCGGCGAACTCCGCCATCTGGATGCGGAAGAGGTTCTCGCCCTCGCCGGCGATCGGGATGAAGGGGTGCTTGGCGTCCATCAGCGCCTGGACGGTGCCGTTGGTGCCGCCCTGGGTGAAGATGCCGTCGAACTGGCCGTGCGCGGCGATGGCGTCGGCCGTGGCCTTCTGCGAGTCGCCCGGCGCCCAGTTGCCGATGACCTCGACGACCTCGAACTCCATGCCGTCGGCCTCGACGACGCTGCGGAAGCCGTCATGGCGCTCCTGGTCGGCCGAGAAGCCCGGCACGCCGCGGATCTCGAGCAGCTTGCCCTTGGTGCCGACGTGATCGACGAGCCACTGGCCGCCCTGGACGCCCATGATGATCTGGTCCTGGGCGACGCCGGCCATGTCCTTCGTCTCGACCTGGTTGTCGAAGGCGATGAGGACGGTGCCCTTCTGGTTGCCGAGGCGGATCACCCGGTCCCAGCCCTTGGGCGTGTTCGGGTTGATCAGGACGGCGTCGAAGCCCTGGTTGATGAAGTCCTCGACCGCGCCGAGCTGGGCGGCCATGTCGGTGCCCACCGACACGATCTTGAACTCTTTGATATCCTTGCCGATTTCCGGCAGCGCCGCATAGGCTTTGGCGGTCTGGATCATCTGAATGCGCCAGACGTTGCCGACGAAGCCGTTGACCACCGCGATGCGGTACGGGCCTTCCTTGGCCGGCCACTGGAAATACTGGACGTCGTCCGACCACGGCACGAAGCACTGCGGATCGGCGCCGGGGCCTGAGACGATCTCGGGGCCGGCGGCAAGCGCCGCGCCCGACATGAGGCCGACGGTAATACCGGCGGCCAGAAGCATCGTTTTCACAGACATTCCATTCCTCCCTTTGGTCACCCAATTTCCGGCCCGTCCGGGGGACGCGCCGCCTGAGCTCATTTTGCCGCGACACTATCACGGGGCCGACGAAAGCCAACCCCGGTGGCATTTGATTTATGATGGTTTCTGCTCAACGCTGCCTCAAAT
>JAEZEN010000342.1 GCA_023433185.1 Pseudomonadota bacterium
CGGGTGCTGGTCGGAGGCGCGGCGGTGTCGGTCATGGATGGGTCTCGCTGGCGCTCGCCGAGGTCGGCGGTTCGCCGGTATTGATGACGTGAAGGAGCGTGTGGTCGTCGACGCCCTTGAGCTCGGCGGCGATCCGTCCCTGGTAGAACACGACGATGCGGTCGCAGAGTCCGACCAGTTCGGGCAGTTCGGTGGAGGAGAACAGGACGATGCCGCCGTCGGCCGCCATCCGGCGGATGAGGGTATAGATCTCGCGCTTGGCGCCGACGTCGACACCGCGCGTCGGATCATCGAGCAGGAAGACCTTCGGCCCGATCTCGAGCCACTTGCCGATCACCACCTTCTGCTGGTTGCCGCCCGACAGCTGGTTGGCGAGCGTCCAGGGCGACCGTGCCTTGATCTTGAGGTTGTCGATCTGGCGCTGGGCCCGGGCATAGGCGGGGCCGGTGCGGAACAGCCAGGAGCCGCCGGTCCGGGCACCGACGAAGACCTGGCTGATATTGAAAAGTATGCTCTTCTCGAGCATCAGCCCGTTGCGGCGCCGATCGGCAGGCACGAGGCAGACGCCGCGCCGCGCCGCCTGGGTCGGGCTGCGCGGCAGGCCCTTCCGGTCGGGGAAGGTCACCTCGCCGGCGCGGGCCTTCTGGGTGCCGAAGAGGATCGCGAGCAGCGCCGACGCGCCGGAGCCCTCGAGCCCGGCGAGGCCGATGACCTCGCCGGCCCCGGCAGTCAGGTCGATGCCCTTCAGGGCCCCGCCGGCAAGGCCGTTGATCACGATCCGCTCGTCGGCACGACCATGCTTCGGCGGCAGGGGGGGCGGGAACAGCGCATCGTGCTGGACGCCGATCATCCCCTCGATGACCTCGGGGATGGTGAGGTCGGCGCGATCCCTGGTCAGCACATCGCGGCCGTTGCGGGTGATCGTCACCCGGTCGGAAATGGCGAACACCTCCTCGAGGCGGTGCGAGACGTAGAGCATGGTGTGGCCGCGCTCGCGGAGCGAACGGAGGACGGCGAAGAGCCGTTGCGTCTCGCGCTCGTTCAGCGCCGAGTTGGGCTCGTCGAGGATGATGAGCTGCGGCTCCTCGAGGAGCACGCGGGCGAGCTCGACCAGCTGACGCTCGCCGATGGTGAGCAGGCCGACGGGCGCATGGACGTCGACATGGAGGCCGAGACGCTCCAGCAGGTCGCGGCTGTCCGCCTCCATCCGCCGCCGCGAGACGATACCGAAGGCCGACGGCTCGCGGTTGACGTAGAGGTTGGCGAGCACCGAGCGCTCGGGGAAGAGGCTGAGCTCCTGGTAGACGATGCCGATGCCGCGCTTGCGCGCCGCGTTCGGACTGTCGAGCGTCACGGTCTCGCCGGCGATGCGGATGGTGCCGGAATCGGGATGCACTGCACCGGCGAGGATCTTCATCATCGTCGACTTGCCGGCGCCATTCTCGCCGACGACGGCATGAACCGTGCCGCGCTCGACGGTCAGGTTCATGCCGGCCAGCGCCACGACGCCGCCGTAGCGCTTGGTCAGGTCGCGGACCTCGATGAGCGTGTCGCCCGGCATTTCCCGCATGTCCTCATGAGAGGAGGGCGATCCGGCGGACCGCCCTCCCCAGTATGACCCGATGGCTCGACCGTTGCTATTCGGCCTCGGCCTCGATCGGCTGACGCGCCGCGGTCGGATCGGCCTGCACCTTCTCGCTCCAGGCCTTGTAGTACTCCGTGGTGGCCGCCGGGTCGCCGGCGAGGCGGATCGCCTCCTCGAAGCTGATCGCCGGCAGGCCGTTGCCCATGTCGACCGAATCGGCGGTCACGATCTGGGCGCCGGCATCGTAGAAGCCGACCTCGAGCGGCTTGTCGTTCCTGATCGCATCGACCATCAGCGCGATCGGCAGGTAGCCCTGCACGAAGGCGCTCTGGCCGATCGACACATAGGCGTGGCCGTCCTGGATCGCCTTGAGGTTCGGCTCGGTCAGGTCGTAGCCACCGGCCACGAACTTGTCGCCGACGGCGGCATTGAGCTTGCCGAGGCTCGCGATGTCCGGCGCGCAGAGGCCGATCATCGCCACCGCGTCGGGATTGGCGGCATAGAGCTGCTCCCAGCGATTGTAGTTCTCGACCTCGGAGACCTTCACGTCGTACGGCCCGAGCACGTTGAGGCCGGGCGCCGCCTTCAGCGATTCCTGGACGCCCTGAGAGCGGTTCTCGAGCACCTGGATGCCGGGGAAGCAGATGCCGAGGATGACGGTGCCGGTAGCATCGGCGCCACCGAGCTTCTCGACGATCATCCGGCCGAGGACGCGGCCGCTCTCGACCGACTTCTCGCCGACATAGGGCGCGTTGATCGCCGTCGACAGCGTGTTGAACTGGACGATCTTGACGCCCGCGTCGACGAGCTCGTTGAGGCCCCGCACCATGCCCTCGCCCTGGATCGAGGTGGCGACGCCCTGGGCGCCGGCATTGGCGAAGTTCTGGGTGAGCTTGAGCTGGCCCTCCGCCTGGCTGCCCGGCTGCTGGGCGACGGCGAGATCGACGCCGAGATCCGCGGCGGCGGCCTGGGCACCGTCGATGATCTGCTGGATGAACGGGTTGCCCTGGGCGTGGGTCACGAAGCCGAGGCTGATGTCCTCGGCGCTGGCCGGCGCGATCGCGGCGGCGGAGGCGAGCAGCGATGCCGCCAGCAGTCCCTTCACTTTTGTCACGGTCGTCTTCCTCCCGAATGTGTTGTGCTTGCTTTCCGTACCACCGCCGGCATGGCGGACATCCGCCCCGCCGCCGCCTTCCCACGATCAGACCGCGGTAAGACCTCCGTCGACCGTGATGAACGACCCCGTCATGTAGGATGCGTCATCGGAAGCGAGGAACGCGATCGCCCCGGCGATCTCGTCCGGCTCCGCCCCGCGCCGCATCGGAATGTTCTTGACGTTCCACTCGTAGACCGCGGGGTCCGCAACCAGCTCGCGGACGAGCGGCGACAGCGTGAAACCCGGGATCACGACATTGACCCGAATGCCCTCGCCGGCATGATCCACGGCCATGACACGGGCGAGGGCATGGACGCCGCCCTTGCTCGACGAATAGGCGATGCTGGCCGGGGTCACGCCGAGGATCGCCGTGGGCGAGCCGGTGATCACCACCGATCCGGCCCCCGCGGTCGCCCTGATCGCGGCGACGCCGTGCTTGCAGGCGAGATACATGCCGGTGAGGTTGGAGCTGACCATCTCGTCCCACACCGCCTTCGGCAGCGTGTCGACCTTGCCGTCGCGCTCGGCCGAGAAGACACCCGCGTTGGACACGAGGATGTCGAGCCGGCCGAAGCCGTCGACCACCGCCTTGAAGGCCGCCGCGACGTCTTCCTCCCTGCCGACATCGGCCGTCACGGCCATGGCGGTGCCGCCGGCCGCGACAATCCCGGCGCACGTCGCCTCGGCGGCGTCACGCTTCCAGTCGATGACCGCCAGCGTGCAACCTTCCTCGGCAAGCCGGCGCGCGGCGGACTGGCCGATACCCGACCCGGCACCGGTGACCGCAGCCACCTTGCCCTTCAACCCGCGCATCGGCCTCCTCCCAAAGGTCGCAAGCCCGCGATGGTATCGTTTCAAAAAGCAGAGTCAAGGAGCGATAGGAGGGATATCCATCATGCTATTTCGACTGCCGTAACAAGCACTTGCAGCATGGCACCCCTACCGCCCCCCGCTTGATCGTTTCAATCCTCACCCGTATCGCTGCAGGCGGGCGAGAGACGCCCCCGCAGCGACGATCATCGTCACGCCGAGAAGCGTCCAGGCGTCCGGAACCGTGTCGAAGAAGACGATGCCGACGCCCGTCGCGGCGACGATCTGGACATAGGCGAACGGGGCGAGGACCCCGGCCGGGGCGAAGGCGAAGGCCTGGATCATCAGGTACTGGGCGAGGCCGAAGACCAGGCCCAGCGCCACCACGAGGCCCCAGGCGGTCGCCGACACCGGCTCCCAGGTGAGGATGGCAAGCGGCGTCGCGATCACGCTGCCGGTCACCAGCGTCCACGCGAGCGTTGTGCTGGGCCGCTCGCCACGGTTGGCGAGGCCGCGGGTCATGATCTGGTAGAAGGTGTAGAACGCCGCGCCGGCCAGCGGGAACAGTGCGTAGACCGAGACATGGCCGAAACCGGGACGCGCGACGATCAGCACCGCCGCGAAGCCGACGATCACGCCGATCCAGCTCGCCCGATGGACCCGTTCGCCGAGCAGCGGGCCGGCGAGGGCGACAACCGCGAACGGCGAGGAGAAGAGGATGACAGTCGCCTCGGCAAGCGGTAGGTGGCGGACGCCGAGGACCATTGAGACGCTGACCCCGATCGGCATGAGCCCGCGCAGGATCTGGTGTCGGAGACTCGTCGTCGCGAACAGCGTGCGCCGCTCAAGGGCAGGCGTCAGGAGGATGATCAGCGGTAGGGCGATGGCGTAGCGCGCCCAGACGATCTGCCAGACGGACTGCGTATCGGCGAGGGCCTTGCTCAAGCCGTCAACCACGGCGAAGACGGTCGCCGAGAGCGTGACGAGAGCGATGCCGCGAAGCGTGGCGGGCGTGGCGGGTGTCGGCACGGGTGGCATCCGGCAGGACGGGGCAGCCCTCTTACCACGGGCCGGACGGATTGGCCTCAGCGATCGCCGGCGGTCGCCACGGCAGCCAGCAGCGCGCCGGCCGCATCGATGCAGCCGGCATTGTCGATCATCACGACATCCGGGCCGGTCGGCGCATACGCTGCGGCTCGGGCGAGGCGCAGCGCGATGTCGCCGACCGCCTCGCGGTTTCGCCGGCGGAGACGCTCCGCGAGCACCTCGGGCGGCGCAGTCACGCCCGCGATCCGCACCGGGGGGAAGCGGTCCCGCGCCTCGTCGATGACGGCCCGCGAGACGTTGACGACGACGTTCCGCCCGGCGGCGAGATCGGCGGCGATGGAGGCGGGAATCCCGTAGCCGAGCCCATGCGCCCGCCAGTGCAGGGCGAAGGCGCCCCGGGCCACGGCCGCCTCGAACTCCGCCTCGGTCGCGACATCGTGGTCCTCGGCGCCGGCATCGGCCGCCCGCGTGACCCCGCGGCGGGGGAAGACGACAGCGGGATCGGCGGCAAGGCTCTGCCGGCACCAGGCGATCAGCGAATCCTTGCCAGCCCCGCTCGGTCCGACGACCAGGACCAGCGTTCCGCGCCGGCCGTCCCCTTCGGCCATCGTCCCGCTCAGACGACGCGGCGCCCGGTCCGCCACACGGCGCGGACCACCGGCACGGATTCGTGGAGATGGACCTGGACGAGATCGGCGCGATGACCCTCGGCGATCACGCCGCGATCGTCGAGCCCGGCGACGGCGGCAGGATTGGCGCTGACCATGGCGACGGCGCGCGGCAGGCCGATGCCATCCCCGCCGGTGCCGATGAGGAACGTCGCGTGGACGAGGCTGAAGGGGAAATAGTCCGAGGAGAGCACGTCGAGCAGCCCGGACCGGACGAGGTCGCGGGCGGCGATGTTGCCGGAGTGCGAACCGCCGCGCACGATGTTGGGCGCCCCCATCAGGACCTTGAGACCGGCGGCATGCGAGGCTTCCGCCGCGTCCTGCGTCGTCGGGAACTCGGCGAGGGTGACGCCGTGGTCGACGGCCTCGGCAACGTGGTCCTCGGTCGCGTCGTCGTGGCTTGCCAGGACGATGCCGCGCTCGCGCGCCATCCGCGCGATCGCCTCGCGGTTGGCCGCCGAGGACTTCTCGGCCTGCGCCTGGCGACGGACAATGAAGGCCTGGAGCTCCGCCTCGCTCATCGCCGACTTGCCCATGTAGTACGCGCGGAAGGCGTCGAGCGAGGTGAACTGGCGCTGGCCCGGCGTGTGGTCCATCAGCGAGGCGATCCGGACGCGGCGGTCGTTCTCGAATGCGGCAAATCCCTCGAGCACGTCCGGCGCCGAGACCTCGCAACGCAGGTGAATGTAGTGCTCCGCGCGCAGCCGGCCGTGGCGCTGGCTCTCCTCGATCGCGCCGGCGAGCGTGCGCATGTCGTCCGGCTCGAGCTTGGGGTCCTCGTCCATGCCGACGCGGAGCGCGTCGAACACGGTGGTGATGCCCGAGGTCGCGATCTGGGCATCGTGGGCCTGCACAGCCGCCACCGGGTTCCAGCGCACGCGGGGTCGCGGCGCAAAGTGACCCTCGAGGTGGTCGGTGTGCAGTTCCACCAGCCCCGGGATCAGCCAGTCGCCATCGAGGTCGACGCCGCCATGGCCGGGACCGGGATCGTCGATGGCCACGATCTCGCCGCCGCGGACGACGATGTCGGCACGGACGACTTCGTCGCGGAGGACGACCCGGCCATTGCGGTAGACGGTCTCGGTCATGGTGTCTCGATTTCGGAGTTTGCGTGGTGCGGCGTGCGTGTCAGATCACGAGTTTGCGGAGTTGTTGTGACACCAGATCGACCGCCGTCACCGTCACGATGATCACGATCAGGATCGCCGCGGTCTCGCCATAGTAGAAGCCGCGGATCGACTCGAACAGCCCCTGGCCGATACCGCCGGCCCCGACCAGCCCGAGCACCGTCGCCGAGCGCACGTTGGATTCGAAGCGGTAGAGCGAGAACGACATCCACAGCGGCAGCACCTGGGGCACCACGCCGTAGACGACCTCCTGGAGCTTCGAGGCGCCGGTCGCCCGAATGCCCTCGACCGGGCGCGGGTCTATGGCCTCCACGGCTTCCGAGAAGAGCTTGGCGAGGATGCCGGTGGTATGGATGAAGAGCGCCATCACGCCAGCGAAGGGACCGAGCCCGACGGCAACGACGAAGAGCACGGCGAAGACCAGCTCGTTGATCGCCCTGAAGGCGTCCATGAGGCGCCGCACCGGCTGGTAGACCCACCAGGGCGCGATGTTGTTCGACGACAGGATGCCGAACGGAATCGAGGCGATGACAGCGAGCGTCGTCCCCCATACCGCGATCTGCACGGTGAGGATCATCTCCTCGATGTAGTAGTCGATGTCCTTGAAGTTCGGGCTGAGGAAGCCGCTGGCATATTCCGCCATGTTGCCGGCGTCGGTGAACAGGCTCACGACGCGGTACATCTCGGCCGGCGCGAAGCTCCAGACGAGCGCAGCCATCAGGCCGCCCCAGGCGACAAGGTTGAAGAGCGTTCGCGACCAGTCCCGCGGCGGCAGGGTGGTGGCGTCGGTCGGGGCGCTGGTCATGGGATGGTTCGCTGCCGGCGTGCCGAGAAACGCACGACCCCCTCCTCTCCTCCCCCTTCCAGGGGGAGGGGCGTGGCGGCCCCATCACCGGTCCGTGCGGCGCCGGGGCTGCTGCCCCGACGATGCACCGGGACAC
>JAEZEN010000373.1 GCA_023433185.1 Pseudomonadota bacterium
GTGTGGGTGAGCGCGGACGCCTGATCGCCGGGGGGCCGGCCGCTCGCGATCCGCTCACAGCCGCAACCGGGCATGGACGCAGCCGCCATGAAGACAACCGGCTGATCGGCGCACGGGTCGCCCCGCGACCGCGTGTCCGCTCCTGGATGTTCTCCCATGGCTGATTCCGACCCGCGGCCGGATATGTGGCAATCCTCCGGCACGAGCCGTCCGCGACGTTTCGATCTCTTCCAGTTGTCGACGAGTCGGGATCGGAAATTTATCTGACATCGTGCTGTTGCACATGCCTGCGTCATTGTGCAGTCTATCCTCAGATCAATGGATATTCTCAGCTACATGCTGGCGAACTGGCAGCTTATCGCTGTCCGCGCCGGCGAACACATATCGATCGTTGGCGTGGCGGTCGGACTTGCCATCCTCACCGGGGTGCCGATCGGCATCGCGATCTCCCAGAGCCGGCGCGCGGCCGCCCCCGTGCTCTACGCGGCCTCGATGATCATCACGATCCCGTCGATCGCGCTCTTCGGGATGATGATCCCCATCCTGTCGCTCGTCGGCCAGGGCATCGGCTATGTCCCGGCGGTGATCGCGGTGCTCCTCTACGCGCAGCTTCCGATCATCCGCAACACCCACGCCGCCATCACCAATCTCGACCCTGCGCTGCGCGAGGCGGCGCGCGGCATGGGGCTGACCACCACGCAGCGGCTCCGCGAGATCGAGCTGCCGATCGCCGTGCCGGTGATCATGGCCGGCGTGCGGATAGCCGTGGTGATGAACATCGGCGTCACGGCGATCGCGGCCTATATCGGCGCCGGCGGACTCGGCACCTTCATCGCACGCGGTATTTCCCAGACCGACCCCCGCCAGCTCGTCACCGGCGCCGTCGCGGTCAGCGTGCTCGCCATCGTCGCCGACCTCGGGCTGCAGGCCCTCCAGCGGTACTTCACCTCGCCGGGATTGCGCACATGATTCGGCTCGACAACGTCTCGAAGACATTCCCCGGCGCGCCGGGGCCCGCCGTCGACCGGGTGTCGATGGAGGTGCCGGACGGCGAGATCTGCGTCCTGCTCGGCCCGTCGGGTTGCGGCAAGACGACGACCATGAAGATGGTCAACCGCCTGGTCGAGCCCTCCTCGGGGGACATCTTCATCGACGGCCGCAACACGCGCGACGTCGATCCGGTCCAGCTCCGCCGCTCGCTCGGCTACGTCATCCAGCAGATCGGCCTGTTCCCGAACAAGACGATCGAAGACAACATCTGCATCGTCCCCGACATCCTCGGCTGGGAACGGGCGCGGTCGCGCAGGCGCGCCGCCGAGCTTCTCGAGATGGTGGCGCTCGACCCGGGCTCGTTCCTCAAGCGCTATCCGAAGGAGCTGTCGGGCGGACAGCAGCAGCGGATCGGCGTTCTGCGGGCCATCGCGGCCGACCCGCCGGTGCTCCTCATGGACGAGCCCTTCGGCGCCATCGACCCCATCAACCGCGAGATCATCCAGGACGAGTTCCTGAAGATCCAGCGGACCGTCAAGAAGACGATCATGTTCGTCAGCCACGACATCGACGAGGCGGTCAAGATGGCCGACCGCATCGCCATCTTCCGCGACGGAAGGCTCGTCCAGTACGACACGCCGGATCACGTCCTCGCCCATCCCGCCGACACGTTCGTGTCCGACTTCGTGGGCGGCGACCGTACGCTGAAGCGCCTCCAGCTCCTCAAGGTGTCGGACGCCATGCTGTCCGACCCGCCGCGCGTCCGCCCCGAGGATGCGCTGGATGCCGCGGCCCGCCTGATGGAAGAGCAGGGACACAAGTCGATCGTCGTGGTCGGACCGCGTGGCCGGGTGCGCGGCTTCGTCGCGCTCGAGGCGGCGCGCGGGACGAAAGGCAAGGTCGCCGAGCACCAGGAAAGCCTGCCCACCACGATCCGGGCCACGGAGAACCTGCGCACCGCGGTCTCGACCATGTTCCGCCACGACGTGATGTGGCTGGCCTGTGTCGACGAGGACGGGGCCTATATCGGCTACGTCACGCTGCGCGGCATCACCCAGCTTCTCGCCGGTGCCTATGGCGATGGCTGAGCGCGTCGAAGTCGCGATGCTTCACCGCCTGTGGCGCAGCGGACTGCTGCTGCTGGTGTTCGCCGCCGGGGCCTACGCCTGGGCGAGCGGCCTCCTGCCGGAAATCGCCTCCTACGGCGACGACATCGTCTATCTCGGACGCCAGCACATCATGCTGGTGGCGGTTTCGGGCGGCCTCGCCATCGCCGTCGGCGTGCCGCTGGGCGTCCTTCTGACCCGCCCGGGGTTCTCCCGCTACGGCGACGCGGCGCTCCAGTTTCTCAACATCGGCGCCACCGTCCCGACCCTTGCCGTGCTCGCGCTGTCGATGACCATCCTCGGCATCGGCGACCGCCCCGCCATCTTCGCGCTGTTCATCGCATCGCTTCTGCCGATCGTCAGCAACACGCTCGCCGGCATCCGCGCCGTCCCCCCGTCCCTCATCGAGGCGGCCCGCGGCATGGGACTGAACGAGGGCCAGATCCTGTGGCAGGTGGAACTGCCGAACGCCCTGTTCGTGATCTATGCGGGCATCCGCACGGCGCTCGCGATCAATGTCGGCACGGTGCCGCTGGCCTTCCTGATCGGCGGCGGCGGACTCGGCGAACTGATCTTCTCGGGGATCGCACTGAACCGCTTCGGCATGATGCTGGCCGGTGCCATCCCCACCGCCCTGATCGCCGTGCTCGTCGATTTCATCGTCGGGCAATTGCAACTGTGGACGATCCCCCGCGGCGTGAATCCGCAGCGCTGATCGCCCGCCACTTTCGAAACTGAGAAGGAGCAAGACAGATGAGAAAGCTCACCGGGATTCTAGCGGGGGCAGCCGTCGGCGCCTTCGTGGCTACCACTGCCATGGCACAGACGATCGTGGTCGGGGGCAAGGACTTCACGGAACAGCTGCTGCTCAGCGAGATCACGGCACAGCTCCTGGAAGCGAAGGGCTTCCAGGTCGACCGGCGCAGCGGCATGGGCTCGCAGGTCGTCCGCGACGCCCAGGTCAACGGTCAGGTCGACCTCTACTGGGAATATACCGGCACGTCGCTGGTCACCTACAACCATGTCGAGGAGCGGCTGGATGCCGATGAGACGTATGAACGCGTCAAGGAGCTCGACGCTGCCGCCGGGCTGACATGGCTCGATCCGTCGGCCGCCAACAACACCTATGCCCTCGCCGTCCAGGCCGAGAACGAGCGCACCGACGGCCTCGCGACCCTGTCCGACCTCGCCGCCGCCTACCGGGACGGCGCCGGACTGGTCATGGCCGTCAACGCCGAGTTCCCGCAGCGCGCCGACGGGCTGATCGGCCTCCAGGAAGCCTACGACTTCACCACGACGCGCGCCGATCGCCGCCCGATGGAATCGGGGCTCACCTATCAGGCCCTCAACGGGGGCCAGGTCGACATCGCCCTGGTCTTCGCCACCGACGGCCGCATCCAGGCGTTCGACTTCCGCGTCCTCGAGGATGACCGCGGCTTCTTTCCCGACTACGCCATCGCCCCGGTGATCCGCAGCGAGACCCTCGAAGCCAACCCCGGGCTCGCCGAGCCGCTGAATGCCATGTCGGCGGCGATCGACGACTCGGTGATGCAACGCCTCAATGCCGAGGTTGACGTGGAGCGGAAGTCGATCGAGGAGGTCGCCGCGGCCTTCCTCAGCGAAAGCGGCCTGAACTGACGCGGATCGCCGTTCCCGAGGCGGAGCGGTTCCCGGGGCTGCACGGCCGCGCCGGCGGCGGGCCTTGCTGTTGCCGCCATCGCCGGCTTTGACCACCGCAGGGCCGGGCGCTACGCTCCGCCGAACAGGAGGACGCGATCATGAGACTTGTCCTGGTGCTGGCCGCCGCCCTCGCCGCGGCCGGCCCGGCGCTCGCCAATGAAAGCCGGCTCGAACTTGTCAACCGCTCGTCGCAGACTGTCGACCAGCTGATGGTGTTTCATGTCCGGGCCGACGGATCGATCATCGACGACGTGATCGGCGGCCTCTACGACCCGGTGGCGCCGGGGGCGACGGCCGCGCTGGTCCTCCCGGTGCCGTGCGGCCCGATCGCGGCCTATATGCGCCTCGCGAGCACCGCGGAGCTCGACACGCGGCTCGACACCTGCAGGGAGCGGCAGCTCGTCCTCCGGGATTGAGGCGGGGCCGCGCGGCAATGCCCGTGGCAAACGCTTTCCTTCCCGCGCCGCGCCGGCGGCCGGGTCGTTGCGGTGGTCGGTTCCCCGGGGCGAACCGGGGGGTGGCGGACGCCGGCACCGTGCCGGGTCGGGCAGGCCGAAGGGAAGGCGCGTTGCCGGCGCCCGCCGCGGCGGCTTTGAGCTCCCGGGCTCGGCGCTCTTCACCGGCCCGCAGGGGCCGGTTTAAGCCTTGAAGGCGGCCGT
>JAEZEN010000398.1 GCA_023433185.1 Pseudomonadota bacterium
GCCCAGGCGCGCGCCGGGCGCGACAGCGGCCCGGTGACCCCCGTGCCGAGGCCGGATCGTGGATCGCGGCAGCCGCCGCGCGAAGCGGCGATGGCCGAGGACGATGCGAGCAGCTCCCTGCCTTTCGGGCGCCACGGCCATGTGCCGGACTTCCTCCTGCGTCCGGTCCGGACCTCCTAGCTCGGGCACTTGACCGGGCGTCCTAGCCGAGCCCGGTGATCATCGAGACGATCTCGTTGTTGCTCGTCTGGGCGGTCTTGCGGACGCCGACCTGCACCCCGCGCCGAAGCACGCAGATCCGGTCCGACAGGCGGAACACCTGGTCGAGGCTGTGACTGATGATCAGCACCGCGAGATTGCGGTCGCGAAGCCCCCTGATGATGTTCTCGACCTTTGCCGTCTCGGCGACGCCGAGCGCGGCGGTGGGTTCGTCCATCAGCACCAGCTTGGAGGCCCAGTGCGTGGCGCGGGCGATGGCGATGCCCTGGCGCTGCCCGCCGGACAGGTCGCGGACGGTCGCCCTGGCCGAGGGAATGCGGACGTCCAGCGCCCGGATCAGGTCCTCGCTCTCGCGGATCATTCGGCGCCGGTCGAGCCGGCGGAACGGGCCGGTCACCGCCTCGCGGCCCAGGAAGAGATTCATGTAGACCGGCTGGCGCTCGGCGAGCGCGAGGTCCTGGTAGACGACCTGGATGCCCTTCGCCTGAGCGTCCGACGGGTCCGACAGGCGGACCGGGGCGCCATCGATGTGGATGCTGCCGGCCGTCGGCTGGTGCACGCCGGCGATGATCTTGATCAGCGTCGACTTGCCGGCACCATTGTCGCCGACCAGCGCCACCACCTCGCCCGGGTGAAGCTCCAGCGAGAAGTCCTCGATCGCCGTGACGCCGCCGAACTCCTTCCGGATGTTGCCGAGGCCGAGGACCGGGGTCGCGGCGGGGAGGGGCTGCGCTGCGCTCATCGCCATCACCGTGGCCAGTCCGCGACGCGGCCGAAGGCGTCGTGGATCGCGGCGACGGCCGGCTGCCCCGTCGCGAGGCCGGCGACGCCGGCGGTGTAGGCGCGCGTGACGAAGGCCTGCGGCCGGAAGCCGAAGACGACGGTATCGCCGACGGACGGCTTCGCGCCGCTGCTCGCGTCGATCATGCCGTAGTAGTCGATCGCCGCCGGCGGCGGGATTTCGACGGTGCGGAGCGCGGCGTCGGCCACCGTCGGCTCGCGCGCGACGACGGCGCGGACCGGATAGTCGGGAAAGATCGGGTCGATGTAGAGCCCGCCGCCGAAGCAGTAGGCCTCCGGCCCGTGACGGTGGGAAATCTCGCTCACATAGACCACCGCCGGCAGTTCCGGCAGGTCCTCGACCGCGTGGAGCGGCGTCGTGCCGGTGAGCCCGTGGCCGGGCTCGACCTGCGTGGTGCCGGCCTCGGCGAGCGCGGCGAGCACTGCCGCGGACGTCGTGCCGGGGGCGTTGATCGCGATGCCGCCTCGGCCGGCCCGCGCCAGCGCCTCGGCGGCCTGTTGGAGCGTCGCGAGGTTGGGGGTAGGCACGATCTTTCGTGTCGCCTGGTCGAAGAGGAGGGCGGGGAACGTGGTGATGCCGGCGAAGCGGGCGCCGTCGAGCGCGTCGATGCGGTCGGCGACGGCCACCGTGTCGGCCGCGTCGAAACCGCCCTCATGACCCCGGTAGAAGCGGTCGCCGGCGGTCTGGATGCGGGCAAGCAGCGCCTGCTCGCGGCCGGCCCGCCGTGACGCGGCGGCCGCCTCGCCTGCCTTCTCGTCGTTGAACACCGTCCAGAAGTCGGGCGCAAAGGACGCCGCGGCATCGGCCTCGGCGCGCGGGATCTGGACGAGATGGCCGAGGTGGCCGATGACCATGCCGGCGCGGTGTGTGGCGCGCACGCATTCCATGTCGACGTTGACGGAAGCGGGGATGCCGCCCCGCATGATCGCGCGGCAATAGTCGCCGTTCCGGCCCATCTGCTTGGTCATGGCGAAGACCGTCATGCCGTGGCGGGACGCCGCGGTGGCGATGGCGCGGGCGTTCGCCTCCACCGAGTCGAGGTCGATCAGATAGGTGCTGGCCGGGATCTTCCCGGCCTGATGAAGGCTGATCGCAGCTTCGATCAGGCGCGGGTTGCGGCGGCGGATGGGGTCGAGGAACATCGTCGCGTGTCTCCCTATCGCCGCGCTTCACGCAGCGTCAGCGCGATCGCGGCGAGAATGATGAGGCCGCGGACCATCAGCTGCTCGGAGACGCTGAGGCCCATCAGGATGAGGCCGTTGTTGAGGAGGCCCATCAGCAGCGACCCTATGAGGGCACCGAACACCGTGCCGACGCCGCCGTTGAGCCGCGTCCCGCCGACGATCACCGCGGCGATGACGGTGAGGAGATCGGTATCGCCGAGAGTGTAGCGCGCGCCGTGCAGGCGGCCTGAATAGAGGAGCCCGGCCAGCCCGGCCGCGGCGCCCGACAGCACCATCACCGAGAACCGCACGCGGTCGACCTTGATGCCGACGGCGCGCGCCCCCTGCGGGTTGTCGCCGACGGCGTGGACATGGGCGCCGTAGCGGGTCTCGCGGTAGAAGAAATGGCCGAGGACGACGATGCCGGCCGACCACAGCACCAGCGACGGAATCCCGAACAGGCTGCCGCCGCCGAAGATGCCGGTGAAGGTGTCGTTGGTGATCGGCACCGACTGCAGGTCGGTAAGCCAGCGCGCGACACCGGCGAGGAAGCCCATCGTCGCCAGCGTGACGAGAAACGAGGGCAGCCGCATGTAGGCGACGAGCAGGCCGTTGACGGCCCCGATCGCTGCACCGGCGGCGAGGCCCGCCCCGGCACCGAGGAACCAGAAGTTCTCGCGGAGGACGATGGCGGAGATGAGCGCGGAGACGGCGACGATCGGCCCGATGGACAGGTCGATCTCGCCCGCCGTCAGCACGAAGACCATGCCGACCGCCATGACGGTGATCGGTGCCGTCTGCTGGACGATGTTGAGAAGGTTCCGCGTGGTCAGGAATCCGGCATCGCGGAGCACGATCGAGAAGCCGACCAGGATGATGAGGAATCCGACATAGACGATGTAGCGGCTCGGATCGATCGCCCGCAACTTCGAAAACGTCCCCGCCATCGTCCTAGGCTCCCCCCGGGGCGGCGGTGTCGCCCCGCATCGGATCGTTGCCGGCGGCGGTCGCTGCAGCCGCATGCGGCCGCGCCCTTGCCATGCGTCGGATCATCCCGAGCTATCCTTCGGTCCGGGGTCTTCTTTGTTGTGGGGCGCGGACGGGGTTGACCCCCCCCCGCCCAG
>JAEZEN010000417.1 GCA_023433185.1 Pseudomonadota bacterium
GTTGTCGGGGTCGTCGCCGAGGACGAAGATGCCGTGGTCGCTGTTGCCGGAGATGGTGCTGTTGACGACGGTGAGCTTGCCGGCATTGGCGGTGGTGGCGACGTAGATGCCTTCCTTGCCGCCGGAGATGACGAGGCTGTCGAGGACGATGTCGGCGCCGTCGACGTCGCCCTCGATGGTGATGGCGTTGCCGGTGGCCGGATCGATGACGACCTCGCCGACGCCGAGGAGGGTGATGCCCTTGCCGATGCTGAGGCTCTCGGCATAGGTGCCGGCGGCGATCATGATGGTGTCGCCGGCGCTGGCCGCGTCGATCGCTTCCTGGATGGTGGCGAAGCCGCCATTGCCGACGAGCAAGATGTTCGCGGTCCCGCCGTGGTCGATGATCTCGATGCCGGTGAGGGTGTCGGTGCCCTCGGCGCCGGCACTGACCTGCCAGCCGGGCTGGTCGCCTTCGGTATCGGGATCGATGTCGGCGACGGTGGTGACGTTCGCGGTGCTCAGCACCGTCGTGTAGACCGCCGTGTCCGTCCCCGCGCCGCCGTCGAGGACGTCATCGCCCGCACCGCCGTCGAGGACGTCGTCGCCGCCCCCGCCGGACAGGGCATTGGCGAGGGCGTTGCCGGTGAGGGTGACGCTCGCCTGCGAGGGCGAAGCGTCGAAGTCGGCCTGGGTGTCGCCGAGCGTCACGGTCGAGGTGCCGCCGTCGGTGGCAGACGTGGCGTTGTCGAGGTCGGCGACCGAGGCGTTGGCGATGGTCACCTCAGTGAGGGTGACGTTGGGGCCGCCATTGTCCTTGCCCGGCTCGCCGAGGCGGAGGCCGGTCGAGGTGCCGTCGATGCTGAGGCCGTCGAAGGTGATCGAGCCGGTGAAGCCGGCCGGGGCGGCGGAGTAGGAGGGGGCATCGTCGCGGATCTTGACGCCGATGGCGGCGCCGAAGACGCCGGTCTCGGCCTCGCCATGCTGGTTGGAATGGCCCGAATTGGTGATCGTCGTGTCGGTGAAGACGACGTTCTCGTAGACCTCGAACTTGAGGTTGATGTCGATCGCGGCGCCGAACTCGCCGTTCTGGCCCGCCGGCCCGAAGGGCGGGGCGACGCGGCCGTAGTTGCCGACGTCGTCGAAGCTGTTGCCCGAGAAAGCGGCGTTGGACAGCTGCTCGAAATACATCCCCTTCTCGGACATCTGCGAGAAGCTGTTGCCGTCCATCGTGATGCCGTCGAACGTGCCGCTGCCGTTCTCCGCGGCATAGATGGTCATGCCGTGGATGCCCTGGGTGAAGGTGTTGTCGCTGACCGTCAGATTGGTGACCTGGGCCGCGGTGCCCTTGCGGATGCCGGTGACGTTGTCGACGAAGGTGTTGCCCGTGAGAGAGACGCCGTCGCTGGTTCCGAGATCGAGCGCGATGGAGAAGCCCGTGATGGTCAGCCCTGAGATGGAGACCCCGTCGGCGGCGACGGTGATGCCGGTCGAGGCGCTGTAGTTCGGGTGATTGGCTTCGAAGAAGTCGTTCAGCGGCACGCCGTCCGGCACGTCGAGCGCGGTGAGCAGGCCGCCCGCGACGACCACCTCGCCCACGGCGACGATGACAAGCCCCTCCACGTCGGCGGTGAACCCGGCATAGGTACCGGCGGCGATTTCGATCGTATCGCCGGCGCTGGCCGCGTCGATCGCTTCCTGGATGGTGGCGTATTCCTGACTTTCACCGACGGTGCGCGTCTGTGCCATCTGTCACTCTCCCTGATTGCATCTCGAGGCCCCCTGAAGCCTCGGGTGCACAACCCCAATGCGAGTGGGGCAACATACTCCGCTCAAGCCAGTAGTTGGCAACGAAAATTTTGCGAATTTCATGAAGTGTCACGCTGGGTGAGCGATAACACTACGATACAATCAGTCATTCCGTGAGGAATGGGCGTCAAATTATGCGGAAACGCTCAAATGATGATGTCACAAATGACAGGTATGCCAGAGTTAAGCTTGGCAGAATGGACAGGGGTGTGTGATGTCGCATCAGGCCCTTTTCCAGAGCAAGGGAACGCCTGAAAAGTAATTGAGAATTAACGATTTTCTTCGTCGAAATGCGCTTCTGCGGTATGGCAACGGACCCCTACGGCGTGACGGTGCGCGCCATGATAGAGCGATCCATATGTCGAGTTGCAGCGGCCGGCTGCTCCGGTTGCAGGGATATGGCGGGCGCCGGCAGGCAGCCCTGATGGTCGGCGTCACATTCGGTAAGCGAATCCTGTGCTAGACGCCCATGGATGCGCACCGCCCTGTATTTCACGCCGCCGGACGACGATCCCCTCACGCGCGCCGCCGTGGCCTGGCTGGGGCGTGACGCTTGGCGACCCGCCGCCCCGAGCGGGGAGGCGGGGCCCGACTCGATCGTCCGCGAGCCGCGCCGCTATGGTTTCCACGCGACGCTGAAGCCGCCGTTCCGCCTGGCGGAAGGGAAGTCCATCGAGGCGTTGCGGGGCGCCCTGGCGGCGTTCGCGGCGGTTCGGCCGCCCGTCACCATCGCTTCCCTCGAGCTCGCTCGGATCGGGGCGTTCTTCGCCCTGGTTCCCGGCGGCGACGCGGCGGGGCTCGATGCGCTGGCCGGCGGCGTCGTCACCGAGTTTGAAGCGTTCCGTGCGCCGCCCTCGGCATCGGAGATCGCACGCCGCGATCCCGAACGGCTCACGCCGCGGCAGCGGGCACACCTCGAGGCTTGGGGTTACCCCTATGTCTTCGACGAATTCCGCTTTCACATGACCCTGACCGGCAGGGTCCCGGCCGAGCAACAGAATGCCGTCGAGGCGGTGCTCCGGGCGCGATTCGCGCCGTTCATCGGCCGTCCCCTGGTGGTCGACACCCTCTGCCTCTTCGTCGAGCGGGACCCGCCGGGCGACTTCGTCGTCGACACGGCCGTGCGGCTCGCCGGCGCCGCCGCCTGATCGCTTGCTCTCCCTCCCGCGCCTTGCGGCGGCCTCCCCGGGGGGCTACCAACCAACCCCTGCAACGGCGGCCCATGGGGAGGAAGGTACTGGCGATGTACGAGACGTTCGGTCTGCTGATCGACAACGAATGGCGGCCCGCCCGGTCGGGCAGGACCATGCCCGTCCACTCACCCGCGACGGAAGAGGAAATCGGCACCATCCCGTCCGCCGATTCCGCGGACGTGGCGCTGGTGCTGGCGAGTGCCGGGCGGGGCTTCGCCACTTGGAAGGCGATGGCCGCCTGGGATCGCGCGAAGATCATGCGGAAAGCCGCCGAGATCCTCCGCGAGCGCAATGACGAGATCGCGCGCGTCATGAGCACGGAGACCGGCAAGCCGCTCGCCGAGGCGAAGGGCGAGATGAACGGCACTGCCGATCTCTTCGAGTGGTACGCGGAGGAGGCGAAGCGCGTCTACGGTCAGATCATCCCGCCCCGGGCCGCAGACCAGCGCCTCAGCGTCGTCTACCAGCCGGTCGGAATCTGCCTGTCGCTGTCGGCGTGGAACTTCCCGGCGCTGCTGCCGTCGCGGAAGATCGCGGCAGCGCTCGCTGCCGGCTGCGCGATCGTCGCCCGGCCGGCCTCGGAGGCGCCCGGTTCCTGCTTCAAGGTCGCCGAGGCACTGGTCGATGCGGGCCTTCCGCCGGGCGTGGTCACCGTCATCACCGGGCCGGCGTCGAAGCTCGCCGCCGAACTGATCGCCGCGCCGGCCATCCGCAAGGTGTCGCTGACCGGCTCGATCGCCGTGGGCAGGAAGGTCCTCGCCCAATGCGCCGAGGGCATCAAGCGCGCCTCGATGGAGCTCGGCGGCCACGCACCGGTGATCGTCCACCGCGATGCCGATCCGGAGGCGAGTGCCCGGGCGGCCGCCATGGCCAAGTTCCGCAACACCGGCCAGGTGTGCATCTCGCCGACCCGCTTCTTCGTCCATGAGAGCATCAAGGCGCCCTTCGAGGAGGCCTTCGTCGACTACGCCCGGAGCATCGTCGTCGGCGACGGACTGAAGGACGGCGTCACCATGGGGCCGATGATCCGCGGCAGCGCCGTCGACGGTGCGCTCGAACTCGTCCGGGACGCGGTCGACAAGGGCGGCCGCCTGCTTCACGGCGGCCGC
>JAEZEN010000446.1 GCA_023433185.1 Pseudomonadota bacterium
GGCGAGGGCACGCTCACCTTGCCCGATGCGCGCCGCTACCGGTCGGTCTGGGAGGATGGCGTCGAGCTCGAACGCACCCCCCTCGACGGCCGGCCGACAGTCCTCGCCGAGGCCCGCGGCGTCACCGTCAGCGCGTATGTCGACACCCGCCTGAACAACGAATTCATCGATGCCGACGTCGACATGCTGTCCTACGCCTATACCGCCATCCCGTCGGCAGACGAGGTCGTCGTGACGCTCGACGCGCCGGACCTTCTCGACCTGTGGAAGGGCGACGCGGTCATCCGCGACGATACGATCGCCCAGTCGGCCTGGATGTTCGAGGACCCCGGCCAGTTCGCACCGGTGTTCCTCGTCGTCCAGCTGTCGAACGAAGGGCATGCGGCCACCCAGGTCGTCTCTGCCTGGTTGGACCTCGTCGAATCGGTCACCGATACGCAGCCCTATGTGGTGATCTACGGCTCGCACAACGTCACGTTCGACCCTGGGTTCTCGTTCCAGAATTTCGGCTGGGGCGAAGCGCTCGACGCGACGCTCACCTATGCCTTCGGCACCGACGAGGAGGTCGTCACCGGGGACTTCGTCGCCGAGCTCGGCTCGATCGACACTTGGCTTGCAGCGACGGCGGTCGGCGGCATGGAAGCGCTCGGCGTCGACCCGGCGTTGCTGGCGGGCGAGGAGACGCTCGAGTGCAAGCGTTTCGACCGCGAGGGACGCTGCGCCATCGAGCCGGGAGACTACGACGACCTGCTCGGCGGTCTCGCGCCGGCGACGTTCATGAGCGGCAGCTACCTGATGACGCGCGTGACCGGCCAGCTCGAATACGACTGGATCGACACCGGCGGCAATCGCAACACGCGCGTCTCGCCGGTCTCGGTGGATCTCCCGCTCGCGTATTTCGGCTTCCACGCCGAAGGGGGCGCCCCCGGTCCGATCGAGCGCGGCTTTCCTACCATCCCGCTGCCGCTCGACCGGCGGGACATGCGGGTGCCGATCCCCTTCACGGCGGATCTCGCCGCCGGCGAGTCGCGCCGCTTCGCCCTCAATTTCGTCGCCGAGAAATCCTCGCAGCACCTGTTCCGGTTCGTCTTCGAGCTCGCCGATGGCACCACCATATCGTCGCCGACGGTCGATCTCCTCTACTTCACGCCCCGGATCACGCCGATCAACTGACGGAGTTTCCCGCCATGGCCGGACCGCTTCGTGTCTCCCTTGCAGCGACCGTGGCGCTTGCCCTTGCGGCCGGCGCATCGGGCACGGCGGCGGCCGCCGCGCCGGGCACCTGGGCGGAGCGCACGCAGCTGGTGTGGGACCAGTCGGCCGGCAAGCTCGTCCGCAAGGCCTACCGCGCCTGGGACACGTCTCCCGAGCTTGATCTCGAGTTCGAGTGGGACGGCCCGACGCGCGGCGAGGGTCCGATCGATGGCGAGGGCCGCCTCGTGTGGCGCGCCCGCGGCGCGCCGGCCTACGATCCGGGCGCCGTCCACAGCGAATACCGGGGCACCGTCCGGAACGGGCGGCCCGACGGCACGGGCCGCCTCAGGACGCGTGATGGCCTCGTCTACGAAGGCGGCTGGCGCGCCGGGACGATGGAGGGCCCGGGCTTCATCCGCTTCGCCAATGGCGAGACCTTCGAGGGCGCTTTCGCGGACGGCGCGCCGGAGGGCGGCGGACGCCTGACCACGCCCGACGGCCGGGCATGGCATTCGGTGTGGCGCGGCGGCGCGGAAGTCGAGCGCATCCCTGTCGAGAGCGGCGTCCGGCTAGCCCAGGCGGGTTCGGTCGCGGTCAATGTCTACATGGACGGACGGCTCAACGACGAGTTTCGCAGCGCGCAGGACGAGGACGGTTTCGACTACTTCACCTACGAGGCCGACGGTTCAACCGGCGTCGTCCGGATTCATCTCGCATCCCCCGAGATCCTCGGGCTCTGGAAGGGGGACGCGCCGATCACCGCGACGCTTCGCCAGGGCATCTCCGACTATTTCGAGGACGCCACGCAGTTCGGCCCGGTCTTCATCGTCGTCGACATCGCCAACGAGGAGAGCCAGGCGGTGGAGGTGGTCGGCGCCTATCTCGACATCGACGAGAGCATGACCGACCTCCAGCCCTATGTCGATGCCTGGGGGCCGGCGGACGGCTGCGTCGCCCGGCTCATGCCGGAATTCGCGCTGAGCAATTCCGGCTGGGGCGCCGTCGAGAATGCCCGCCTCACCTACGCCTTCGGCACGGAGGCGGAACCCGGCCAGAGCGTCTTCACGATGGAGATCGGCAGCTTCGAGGACTACGCATCCCCCTCCGTCGCCGGCGGCCTCGAAGCCCTCGGGGTCGACATCGCGCGCCTGCAGACCGACGACTTCCAGTGCTCGTCCGAGGCGGACTATGCGGCATGCCTCGCCCGATGGCAGGACTCCGACCTGCTCGCGCCGTTCCAGGGCGCGCTCTTCAGCAACGATGAGGCCCAGCTCCTGACCCGGATGTGGGGCATCCTCGAATATACCTGGACCGACGCCAAGGGCGGGCAGAACGAGCGGAAGTCGCCGCTGATCGTCGACTTCCCCGTTCTCGACGTGAGCTTCGGTCCCGAATGCGGCGCCGGTGGCCCGATCGAGCGCGGCTTCCCGACGGCGAAGCTGCCGCTCGATGTCGAGAACGTCCGCATCCCGATCAACTATTTCGACACGATCGCGCCTCGGGAGCAGAAGCGCTTCGGGCTCAATTTCGTTGCCGACAAGTCGTCGCGGCATCACTTCCGCTTCGTCGTCGAACTGGCCGACGGGCGGACCATCGCCTCGCCCGACATCGACCTCCTCTATTTCCTGCCACGCTCGCCGACGGTGAACTGAGCAAGAGGGTCCGGGCTCCGCGCCGAGACGGGTCGCGTTCCCGCGCCGGAACGCAAGGGGCGGCGGCGACGTTGAGCGGCAAGCTCGCTCGCCCTGGGATCCGCCCATGACCGAAGAAGGGGGTCGCCTTGTCTGGTCTGACGAGTTCGACGCGTCAGCCGGAACGCCTCCTGATCCCCAGTCGTGGTCGCCCGAAACCGGTGACCACGGCTGGGGAAACGGCGAGCGCCAAGCCTACACGGACCACCCCGAGAACGCCGCCCATGACGGACGCGGCAACCTCGTGATCCGAGCGCTCGACAAGGGTGGCCGCTTCACCTCGGCGCGTTTCCGGAGCAAGGGCCTTCGCACGTTCCGCTATGGGCGGCTTGAATGCAGGGCCATGCTGCCGCGGGGGGCCGGTCTCTGGTCGGCGGTCTGGGCGCTGGGGGCCAACATCGACAGCGTGCCGTGGCCGGCCTGCGGCGAGATCGACATGATCGAAAATGTCGGCAGGGAGCCCTGCCGCGTCTTCGGCACCGTCCACTGTCCCGGTCACTCCGGGAAGGATGGGTTGAGCGGCGACTTCATCAGCCCTGTGCCTTTCGATGCCGGCTTCCGGATCTTCGCCGTCGACTGGTCACCGGACCGGATTGCCTGGAGCGTCGACGATACCCGCTACTTCTCGATCCGCCGGCAGGACCTCGGCTCGGCCTGGGTGTTCGATCATCCCTTCTTCCTGGAGATCAACCTCGCCGTCGGCGGCTGGCTCGGCGGCGATGTTGCCGCAGACACCCGGTTCCCCGCGGAGATGCGGATCGACTACATCCGCATCCACGAGAGGGGCGGGGTGAACGGAGGCTGAGCCCGGCCGCGCTCAGCGCATGCCGAGGGCGCGGTCGTAAAGGTTCGGGATCGGGACGAGGCGGGCGAAGAAGGTGCCCTGAGGGAAGAACCGGACTTCGAGGATGGCGCCGGAAACGCGGGTGCCGGGCTGGTCGAAGAGGAAGTTGCCGAGCGAATAGGCGAGCAGCGTCTCGCCGCCGGCCAGTGCGGCAAGGCGATCGCTCGCGACATGGGGGTGGGCGCCGACGATCAGCGATACCGCCGCCCGGCGCAGCGCGTCGGCGAGATGGTTCTCGCGATCGTCGGGGATCCGGGCGTATTCCGCGCCCCAGTGCATGAGGGCGGCGAGCGGCGGCGCCGCGGTCGATCGGGTCACCGCGTCGAGGTCGGCCGCGGTCACGCGTCCGATGCCGGCGGCGTTGTCGAGGTCGGTGAGTGCCACGGTGCGGAGCGGGCCGAGGTCGATGGCCGCCGTGCCGTCGAGCACCGCGATGCCGGCCGCCTCGAGCCGGGCTTTCATCGCGGCCCGGGGCCCCGCGCCGAGATCGGTGCTGTGGTTGTTGGCGATCGACACGGCGACGACGCCGAGGCGCCCGAGCCAGTCGAGCGTCAGGTCCTCGGGCATGGCGAGCTGGGTCGGCGAGAGGCCGGTTGGCAGTTCGGGCAGCATCACGCCCTCGAGGTTGACGACGAGCGGGCAGCCGTCGAGGAGGCCGGCGATCGCCGCCGCGAGGCGCTCCGCGATGTCCGGCCGGGCGAGGACCGGCGCGAGATGGCGGCCGAAGAACGTGTCGCCGGCGAAACACAGCCGCTCGCCATCGACATGGCCGGCGAAGTCGACCCGCCCGGCAGGCGGCATCCAGGCCTGGACGATATAGCTCGTCGTCTCCGCGACCGGACGGCCCAGGTAGAATTCCATGTTGCTGTTGGCGATCACCACGGGCGCCGCGCCGAAGTGGTCGGCCTGCAGGCGGGCCTGGATGTACTGGCTGCCGCGAGAATCGAGATGCTGCGGCTGGTGCAGCGTCTCGATCGCATCGAGGTCGTGCGCGGCGATCACGTTGAGCGTCTCCTGGTCGCGCAGGATCGCCTGGGGCAGCGGCAGGTAGTGGGAGAAGTCGGTCGACTGGAGGACGAGGGTGCGCGGCGTGACGAGCGGCGCGAGGGTGGCGGCCAGCTCGTCCCATTCGGCGCGGTTCGAGCCGATCGCCACCGCCACGGGCACCACCGGCGTGCCCGGGAAGAAGCGCGCCACGTAGGGCAGGATGGCGGTGATGCCGTGCTCGCGGACGAACAGGCCGGACTCCTCGACGAGGGTCGTTCCGGCGAGCAGCGCATCGATCGCGGCGGTATCGGCCGGCACGCGGCCGTAGACCGTCTCGAAGTCGCGGCGCGTCGTGGCGAAGGGCCGGCGGGCGCGCTTGAAATGATCGGGAGTGAGGACGACGACGCGGTCGTAGCGGCCCTCGCGGGCCAGCATGAAGGCCCGGGCGATGAGGTCGGCGGCGACGAGATGGTGCGGAACGGTGAGCCCGCTCACCTGGCGCGGCGGGATGGCCAGGGCTTCGGCCGTCGCGATCGATTGCGCAAAGATGCGGTCGTCGCCGAACGGCGAGGGGATGGGCGGGGGATCGTCCGGCCGGACAGGTCCCGCCGAGAGGAGG
>JAEZEN010000457.1 GCA_023433185.1 Pseudomonadota bacterium
CGGCAAGCCCGAGGTGCTGCTCGCCGACGAGCCGACCGGAAACGTCGACCCGCCGCTCGCCCGGCGGCTGATGCGCCTCTTCGTCGAGCTCAACCGGCTCGGAACGTCGGTGGTGATCGCCACCCACGACATCAACCTGATGAATCAGTTCAATGCACGGCGTCTCGTCATCGAGGAAGGCCGCCTCACCGTCTACGGATGAGGCGGGCGACCGCGTCCACCAGTTCCAGGTCGCCGCCTATCGACGGCAGGCGCGGCTCGCCGTGCGCAAGCCGTCGCAGCTCATCCCCGAGAACACCGTCGCCGGCAATGCGCTCGCCATCGTCGTCGCCATCATGTGCTTCCTCGCCTGCCTCACGCTTGGCGCAGTGACCCTCGTCCGCGACGCCTCGCGCGACTGGCAGGGCGACATCCTCCGCGAGGTCACGGTCCAGGTGCGGCCGGTCGAGGGCGTGGACACCGGCGCGGAGACCGCCAGGGCAGCTGCCGTGGCGCGCGCCTCTCCCGGCGTCGCGAGCGCGGAGGTGGTCTCGGAGGCGGAGAGCGCCGCCCTCCTCGAGCCGTGGCTCGGCACCGGCCTCGATCTCGGCGACCTGCCTGTGCCGCGCCTGGTCGTGGTCCGACTCTCCGATCCCAGTGCCGCCGACCTCGCCGGTCTGCGGGAGCGCCTCCAGGCGGAGGTGGCGGGGGCGAGCCTCGACGACCACCGGGCATGGACCTCGCGGATCGAGACGATGGCCGACGTGACGGTCGTGATCGGCGTCGCCATCCTCGGCCTCGTCTTCCTCGCCACCGTCCTCAGCGTCGTCTTTGCGACCCGCGGGGCGATGGCCGGCAACCGCGACGTGGTGTCGGTGCTCCACTTCGTGGGCGCCGAGGACGGCTACATCGCCCGCGAGTTCCAGCGCCACTTCCTGCTCCTCGGCCTCCGCGGAGGCCTGATCGGCGCCGGGGGCGCCGCGCTGATCTTCCTCGTCCTCGGCTTCGTCCTCGGACCCGCCGCGGATTCCGGCACGGGCGAGCAGATGTCGGCCCTGTTCGGCCGTTTCGCGGTGGGCCCCATCGGCTATCTCGGCGCCCTCGGCATCGCGTTCCTGATCGCGATCATGACCGCCGTGACCTCGCGACTCACGGTCTACCGCTATCTCGCGGAATCCGACTGATGCGATGCCTCGGCCCGACCCGCATGCCGCCTTGCGTCCCCGGGTTCGGACTGCCATGACCGACGGCGTCCACGATGAATCGCGCGAACCGCCGACGATGGCCCGACGCAGGCACCGCCCGTTCCGCAAGCTCGTCCTCGCCGTCGTCGGTGCGGGGATCGTCGGGCTTGCGGTGGGCTTCGTCGCTTTCGCCGAGATGGTGCTCCGCTCGACTCCGCCGGCCGATCCGCATGCCGACGGCATCGTGGTGCTCACCGGGGGGACCGCGCGCATCGACGGCGCGCTCGGGCTTCTGGCCGAGGGACGCGCCGACCGCCTGCTGATCTCCGGCGTCAACCCGAGCGTCAGCCGCGACACCATCGCCAGCGTCGTCGGGGAGGCGTTTCGTCCCCAGCTCGACTGCTGCGTCGATATCGACCACGCCCGCGACACGATCGAGAACGCCAGGTCGACCGGGCAGTGGACCGACGAGTTCGCCTTCTCGTCGCTGATCGTCGTGACCAGCGGCTACCATATGCCTCGGAGCCTCGCCGAGCTGCGTCACGCCATGCCGGGCGTGACCCTCATCGCCTACCCGGTCGCCACCCCCGATCTCGACCCCGAAAGGTGGTGGCGCGATCCCGCTGCCCTCACACTGCTCGCCCGGGAATACGGCAAGTATCTGGTGGCCGAGGCCCGCCTGCTCCTCCCGGCGTCGGGCGGAGCGTCCGCGGCGGGCCGGTGAGCGGCGGGCCGGTGCTCGGCGGCATCCGCTCCTTTCTCTTCACCGCCGCGTTCTTCGCGACGACGGCGGTGATGGCGATCGTCGGCATCCCCGTCTTCCTCCTCGCCTCGCAGCGGCGCGCCGTCGGCTACACGCAGGCCTGGGGGCGGGTCTGCCTCTGCCTCCTCCGCTGGCTCGCCGGCATCCGGCTCGAGGTGCGGGGAAGCGAGCACATCCCGAGCGGGGCGGCGCTTGTCGCGGCCAAGCACCAGTCGGCGTTCGAGACCTTCGCGCTGCTGCCCCTCCTGACGTTCCCGACGATGGTGATGAAGCAGGAACTGCGGAGGATTCCGCTGTTCGGCGCGTACAGCGTGATCACCGGCATGATCCTCGTCGACCGCAGCAAGGGCGGGGCGGCGCTGCGCGGCATGACGGAACGGGCGCGGCAGGAAGCGGACAAGGGGCGTCAGGTGGTGATCTTCCCCGAGGGCACGCGGCGTCCGCCGGGCGCGGGACCCGCCTACCAGCCCGGCGTTGCGCTCCTCTACAAGGGGCTCGGCACGCCCTGCGTGCCGGTCGCCCTCAATTCCGGCCTCTTTTGGCCGCGCCGCAGCCTGCGGAAGCATCCCGGGACCATCGTCGTCGAGTTTCTTCCCCCGATTCCGCCGGGGCGCACGTCGAAGGCGTTCCTCGCCGAGCTCGAGACGGCGATCGAAGCCGCGTCGGACCGGCTTCTGCTCGAAGCCGCCGCCGCTTCGGACCCGCCGCCACTCCCCGAGGAGGCCCGGGCGCGGATAGCGGCACTGGGCTAGCGGTGGCCGGCGAGCAGCGCCGCCGCGACCTTCTCGAGGATCGGATCGCGGAAGCCGAGGCCCTCGAGGTGACGCACCGTGTTGATCACGTAGTCGGCATTGGCGCCGGACTTCCCGTGGCCCTCGCGGACATGGGCAAGGATCGATTCCGCCGGCAGCCGGCCGGCATATTGCCGGTGGTTGCGATCGACGACATAGGTGAGGGCGGTAACCATCGGCAGCTCCGGCGTGTCGAGGCGCACCGGCCGCATCACCTCGCGATAGACGTCGGTCACCAGTTCGCGCTCGCGGAGATAGGCGACGACCGTCTCGCGCTTGTCTGCCGCCACCCGGTAGGCGACGCCGCGGCACGATCCGCCATGGTCGAGGCCCAGCACCAGACCGGGACGTTCGCGGGTGCCGCGGTGGACATAGGACCACACGCAGAGGGCGCGGCGGGCGCCCGACAGGCGGGCGGTGACGTGGCCGACATGCTCGAACCCGGGTCGCCACATCAGCGAGCCGTAGGCGAAGACCCAGAGATCCGACATCGCCGCCTGTCCCGCGCCGCCGTCGCCTGCTATTCGGCCGCCTCGCCGCCCTGGCCCTGCGGTCGGCCGAAATCGGGCGCATCGGTCTCCTGGCCGGCGGCGATGATGCCGCGGCGGATGGCGCGGGTGCGGGAGAACAGTTCGAACAGCCGGTCGCCCTCGCCATAGCGGATGTTGCGCTGGAGCGCGGTGAGGTCCTCGGTGAACCGGCCCAGCATCTCGAGGACCGCCTCGCGGTTGTTGAGGAAGACGTCGCGCCACATCGTCGGATCGGAGGAGGCGATGCGGGTGAAGTCGCGGAAGCCGCCGGCCGAGAACTTCATGACCTCGGACTGCGTGACGGACTCGAGATGGGCGGCGGTGCCGACGATGTTGTAGGCGATCAGGTGCGGCACATGGCTGGTGATGGCGAGCACGAGGTCGTGGTGCTCGGGCGTCATCACCTCGACATTGGCGCCGAGCCGCTTCCAGAAGTCGTGCAGGGTCTCGACCGCCTCGGGGTCGGTACCGGGGGGCGGGGTGAGGATGCACCAGCGGTTGTCGAACAGCGCCGCGAAGCCGGCATCGGGACCGGAATACTCGGTGCCGGCGACGGGATGGGCCGGCACGAAATGCACGCCCGGCGGCAGGTGCGGCGCGACCTGGGCCACGACCGAGGCCTTGACCGACCCCACGTCGGAGACGATGGCGCCGGGCTTCAGGGCCGGGGCGATCGCTGCTGCGGCATCGCCGGACGCGCCGACCGGGATGCAGAGGATCACCGCATCGGCGTCGCGCACGGCATCCGCCGGATCGGCATGGTAGCTGTCGCCGAGGCCGATCTCCTCGGCGCGGCGGAGCGTCGCCGGCGTCCGGCTGTGGATCGCGATATGCTCCGCCGCGTGGGCGCGGCGCGTGGCATGGGCGATCGAGGAGCCGATGAGGCCGATGCCGATCAGGGCCAGCCGGCGAAAGCTCGGCGCCGCGCTCATGGCGCCGCGGCCCCGGCCATGAACGCCGTGATCGCGGCGATCGCGGCCTCGTTCGCCTCGGCGGGTCCGATCGTCATGCGGAGCGCATCGGGCAGACCGTAGGCCTCGACCCGGCGCAGCACGATGCCGCGATCGTAGAGGAAGGCATCGGCTTCGGCGGCGGTACGGCCCACCTCCTTCGGGAAATGGATGAGGACGAAGTTGCCGACGCTCGGGGTCACCGTCAGGCCGAGCCCGGTCATCGCCTCGGCGACCCTCGGCAGCCAGATGTCGTTGTGCGCCGCGGCCTGCTCGAGATGCGCACGGTCGCCCATCGCGGCGATGCCGGCGGCGAGCGCCGGGCCGGACACGTTGAACGGCCCGCGGATGCGATTGAGCGCGTCGACGATGTGCTCGGGCCCGTAGCACCATCCGATGCGGAGCGCGGCGAGACCGTGGATCTTCGAGAAGGTCCGGGTCATCACGACGTTCTCGGTGGTCGCGGCGAGCTCGATCCCGCTCTCGTAGTCGTTCCGCCGTACGTATTCCGCATAGGCCGCATCGAGGACGAGCACGACGTCCGGCGGCAGGCCGGCGCGAAGTCGCTTGACCTCGTCGAACGGAAGATAGGTGCCGGTGGGGTTGTTCGGGTTGGCGATGTAGACGATGCGGGTCCTGCCGGTGACGCGCGCAAGGATGGCGTCGACATCGGTGGTGAGGTCGCTCTCCGGCGCGACGATCGGCACGCCGCCCGCCGCCCGGATGGCGATCGGGTAGATGGCGAATCCGTGCTCGGTATAGATGCCCTCGTCGCCCTGGCCCACGAAGGCATGGGCGAGGAGGAAGAGGAGGTCGTCCGAACCGGCGCCGCAGACGATGCGATCGGGGTTGAGGCCACAGGCCGCGCCGATGGCGTCGCGGAGCCCGCGCTGCGCACCGTCGGGATAGACGTCGAGCCTCGCGCCGGCCTCGCGATAGGCGGCGAGCGCGGCCGGGCTCGGGCCGGGCGGGGTCTCATTGGAGGACAGCTTGTGCAGCTTGACGCCCGGCGGCGCCTTGGACCGCCCGGGGACATAGGCCGCAATGTCGAGCACGCCGGGGCGCGGGCCCGGGCGTGCGGGTCTCTGGTTCATGGCCGTGAGGCTCCCTTCAGGGCCGGGCATTCATAGGCAAGGGCCGGGGGGAAATCAAAGAAAACGTTGACAGGGTTTGGGGGCGCACCTAGCAAACCCTCGGATACAGGACAATGCCAACCCCAAGCGACACGGCCCACGCCGCTCTCACGCCCGCCCTCCGGCAGGGCGACGCGCACGATCAGGCCGACCAGCCGGCGAGCCTCGTCGAGCGCTTCGGCCCCGATGAGCCGCTGCTGCTCGATTCCGGGCGGCGGCTCGACCATCTGCAGATCGCCTATCAGGCCTACGGCACGCTGAATGCAGACCGGTCGAACGCGATCCTCGTCTGCCATGCGCTGACCGGCGACCAGCATCTCGCCAACCCCCATCCGGTGACCGGCAAGCCGGGCTGGTGGTCGGACATGGTCGGATCGGGCAAGCCGATCGACACCGACCGCTATTTCGTCCTCTGCCCCAACGTGCTCGGGGGTTGCATGGGCACCACCGGCCCGGCATCGACCAACCCCGAGACCGGCGAGCCCTATGCCCTCGACCTGCCGGTGATCACCATCCGCGACATGGTGCGGGCCCAGGCGAAGCTGCTCGACCGGCTGGGGATCGACACGCTCTTCTCCGTGGCCGGCGGCTCGATGGGAGGCATGCAGGTCCTCGAATGGGCGGCGACCTATCCCGACCGGGTCTTCTCGGCCCTGCCGATCGCCATGGCGGCGCGCCATCCCCCGCAGAACATCGCGTTCCACGAAGTCGGCCGGCAGGCGGTCATGGCCGATCCCGACTGGCGCGGCGGCCGCTATCTCCGCGAGGGGACGAGCCCCAAGAAGGGTCTCGCGGTGGCCCGCATGGCGGCCCACATCACGTATCTCTCCGACGATGCGCTGCATCGGAAGTTCGGTCGCAGCCTGCAGGATCGCGAGAAGCCCACCTTCGGCTTCGATGCCGATTTCCAGATCGAATCCTATCTCCGCCACCAGGGAATGACATTCGTCGACCGTTTCGATGCGAACTCGTATCTCTACCTGACCCGCGCCATGGACTATTTCGACCTCGCCGCCGACCGTGGCGGGCCGCTGGCCAACGTGTTCAAGGGGACGCGGACCCGCTTCTGCGTGGTGTCCTTCACCTCGGACTGGCTTTTCCCGACGGTCGAGAACAAGGCCGTGGTGCGCGCCCTCAACGCGGCAGCGGCGAGCGTTTCCTTCGTCGAGATCGACACGGACCGCGGCCACGACGCCTTCCTCCTCGACGAACCGGAACTCTATGCCACCATCCGCGGCTTCCTCACCTCGGCAGCCCATGCCCGCGGACTCGGGTGATGGCATGAACGCGCCCTCCTCCGCGCCGCCGCGCAACGCCGCGCGCACCGACCACCTGGCGATCGCCGAACTGGTGCCTCCGGGAACCCGCGTGCTCGACGTCGGCTGCGGCGACGGCTCGCTGCTGACGCTGCTCGAAGCGACCCGCGGGGTCGACGGACGCGGCATCGAGATCAGCCAGAAGGGCGTCAACGAATGCGTCGCCCGCGGCCTCTCCGTGATCCAGGGCGATGCCGACACCGACCTCGTCGACTATCCCGACGACGCCTTCGACTTCGTCATCCTCAGCCAGACCCTCCAGGCGACCCGCCACCCCCGCCAGGTCGTCGAACAGATGCTCCGCATCGGGCGGAAGGCAATCGTCTCCTTCCCCAATTTCGGTCACTGGCGAATCCGCGGCCTGATCACGTTCAAGGGCCGCATGCCCGTGACCAGCAACCTGCCCCACGCGTGGTACGATACGCCGAACATCCACTTCTGCACGATCCGCGACTTCGTCGGCCTCTGCGAGGACGTCAATGCCAGGATCGAGAAGGGCATCGCGCTCAATGCCCGCGGCGAGCGCATCGGCCTGAATGCTCCGTGGTGGTTCTGGAACCTGTTCGGCCAGCAGGCCGTGTTCCTGCTCAGCCGGTAGCCGGCGGGGAAACCGAGGCGGGTCCCGGATCGTTGGAGAACGTGGTAAACTGCTGGTTCGATCAAGCCACGGCGCGCTTCCACGAGGTGGCGCTGGACCGCCCCGCCCGGGAGTGAAGCGATTGGGACACCGCCTCGCCATCGTCGCAGTGCTCGCGGCGGTCACGCTGCCGCTGGCGTTTGCGACCGCCGATGGCGGCCCGCTGGAGCCGTTCCGGCGGGTCTTCAAGGAGCCTGCCGACACGCTCAAGGGCCTGGTCTCGCCGAAGGCGGAGGACCAGGCCGATAAGGCGGCTGGCGCCGACGCTTCTTCCGAACCGGCCCGGGCGGCAGCACCGGCTTCCGCTCCCGAGCCCATGCCGGAGCCGGCCGAGACCGCATCCATCGCGGTCGCGCCGGCCATGTCCCCCGACGACATGCCTCTGCCACGCCTGCGGCCGGACGTGTCCGGTGATGACGTCGTGGACAACGATGAACCGGAAGAAGACATGTGGGCCATCTTCACCGATGGCCCTGACGCGCCGCCTCTCGACCTCGACCAGCACGAGGACGCGATCGAGGCGCTGATCGCCGGGCGATCGATCGGCGCCGTGCACAAGGCCGCCAACCCGCCGCCGGACGCCGTGACGGCCGAGGCGATCGCCGCCGGCCAGCCGCTGGGCTACGCCGCACCGGGCGACGATATCCCGGTCCTGCCCACCCCCCGGCCGAACTTCGCCGCGGCCTCGGCGACGGCGACGCTCGACGAGGAGCGCAGCGTCGCGATCTCGGGCGTGCTGCGCCCGGGCGGCAGTTGCTCGCGGACGCTCACCTCGCTGGGGGTCGCCGCCGTCTCGGTCGACCCGATCCGCTCAGGCTCCTGCGGCATCGCCGCGCCGGTCGAGGTCGCGTCCCTCGGCGGCGGCGCCGTCAAGCTGAGCACCAGGGCGGTGGTCAACTGCGATGTCGCCTCGACGCTCGCCGCCTTCATGCGTGATTCCGTTGACCCCATCGCCCGACAGAAGCTCGGCGCGAGCGTCACCGAAGTCCGCGTCGCCGCAACCTATGCCTGCCGCTCGCGCAATGGCGTCAAGGGCGCCAAGCTGAGCGAGCACGCCAAGGGCAACGCCATCGACATCTCCGCCTTCAAGGTGAAGGGCGAGTGGATCGTCGTCGGCGGCAAGAACGGCCTCGCCCAGAACGCCTTCCTCAGGGATGTGCGGAAGGCCGCCTGCGGCCCTTTCACCACGGTGCTCGGGCCCGGTTCCGACGCCTATCACGCCGACCATTTCCATTTCGATCTCGCCAAGCGCGGCCAGTCCGGGCGCGGGCTCTATTGCCGCTAGCTGCGGGACTCCGAAGCGCTGCCGGGTCAAGGGCTTAGCGATCCGCGCCGGGCTTGTGCCGGCGCCTGCCCGTTCCCATCTATCCCTTGCCGGATTTCCGTGGCCGAAGGGAGAAAGACCTCGCGATGAACTTCATGCGCACCGCCATGCTTCTCGCCGCCCTGACGGCGATCTTCATGGGCGTCGGCTACCTGGTCGGCGGCACCGGCGGCATGGTCTTCGCCTTCCTCGTGGCGGGCGCAATGAACCTCTTCGCCTACTGGAACGCCGACAAGATGGTGCTCCGGATGAACGGTGCGCGGGAGGTCGACGCCCGCTCGGCGCCCGAGTTCTACGCCATGGTCCAGCAGCTTGCGCAGCAGGCCGGGCTGCCGATGCCGAAGGTCTACGTGATCGACAATCCGCAGCCCAATGCCTTCGCCACGGGCCGGAATCCCGAGAATGCCGCGGTCGCGGCCACGACCGGGCTCCTCCGCTCGCTCTCGCGTGAGGAGATCGCCGCCGTCATGGCGCACGAACTCGGACACGTGAGGAACCGCGACACGCTCGTCATGACGATCACGGCGACCCTTGCGGGCGCCATCTCGATGCTCGCCAATTTCGCCCTCTTCTTCGGCGGCGGCGCCTCGCGCGAGAACAACAACCCGCTCGGTGCGATCGCCCTGATCGTCGCCGCGCTGGTCGCCCCGCTCGCCGCGATGCTGGTCCAGATGGCGGTGAGCCGCACCCGCGAGTATTCCGCCGACCGCGCGGCGGCCGAGATCACCGGCGAGCCGAGATGGCTTGCGTCGGCGCTCGCCAAGATACACAACGGCGCGCGGCAGATTCCCAACGACGCCGCGGAGCGCAATCCGGCCATGGCCCACCTCTTCATCATCAACCCGCTGTCGGGCGCCCGGATGGACAACCTGTTTTCGACGCATCCGGCGACGGAGAACCGGATCGCGGCGCTGCAGGAACTCGCCCGTGCCAGCTCCGGCGGTGCTCGCCAGGGCTTCGGCCCGGCAAGCGGCCCCTCGCGAGGCGGTCCGTGGGGCGGAACGCGTCGGACAA
>JAEZEN010000532.1 GCA_023433185.1 Pseudomonadota bacterium
GCGGCATCAAGGCGATCGGCAACGTCATCGACACGTCCGCCGACTATCCCGGCACCATCCTCGCCTCGGCACTGTGGCACATGGAGCCGTCGGTCGACGCGGCGATCGCAGCGGTCGTCGATGGCACCTACACGGCCGAGGACTACAGCAAGTACTCCTACATGGGCGTCGGCGGCGGCTCCCTGGTCTTCGACGAATCGCTGGTCGAGGCCGACATCGCCGCGCAGGTCGAGGCGAAACAGGCCGAGATCCTCGCCGGCAGCTTCACCGTCGAGATCGACGACGACGAGCCCAAGTCGTCGAACTAGCCTGCGTTCGCGAAAGCCGGGTCGTGGTGTTGCTCGCCGTTCGAGACCCCCTCCCATCCTCCCCCTTGCAGGGGGAGGGGGAGCAGGGTGTGGCGTCGAGTCTTGAACGGCGGTGTCGTCGACACGCGCCGGTGCCGATAGGTCCCCTGCCCCTGCAAGGGGGAGGCCGGGAGGGGGTCCCCAGCGGACTTCGGCGACTGTGGCGCGCGGTTTCGGTTCCATTCCATGCCTGACGCCCCCGTCGTCCTCCGCCTCGCCGGAATCACCAAGCGGTTCGGCCCGCTCGTCGCCAACGACGCGATCGAACTCGAGCTTCGCCGCGGCGAGGTCCTGGCACTGCTCGGCGAGAACGGCGCCGGCAAGACGACGCTGATGAACATCCTCTTCGGCCACTATGTCGCCGACGAGGGGACCGTCTCGGTGGCAGGCGCTGACGGCGTGCTTCAGCCGCTGCCGCCGGGCTCGCCCCATGCGGCGCTTGCGGCCGGCATCGGCATGGTCCACCAGCACTTCACGCTCGCGGAGAACCTCTCCGGCCTCGAGAACATCATGCTCGGCACCGAGCCGATCCTCCGCCTGCGGAAGCGCAGCGGCGCCGCCCGGCGGAAGGTCGAGGCGGTGATGCGCGAGTCGGGCCTCGCGGTCGACCTCGATGTCCAGGTGTCGCGGCTGACGGTGGGCGAGCGCCAGCGGGTCGAGATCCTGAAGGCGCTCTATCGCGATGCCCGCATCCTCGTCCTCGACGAGCCGACCGCGGTGCTGACGCCGACCGAGGCCGACGGGCTGTTCGCCACGGTAAGGTCGCTGGCGGCCAGGGGCCTCGCCGTGGTCTTCATCTCGCACAAGCTCGGCGAAGTCCTCGCCGTCTCGAACCGGATCGCAGTCCTGCGTGGCGGCCGGAAGGCCGGCGAGATGGCGACCGCCGATGCCGATCGGCGGAGCATCGCCGAGATGATGGTCGGCCGGGAAGTTCCCGCCAGTCGCCGTCCACCGCGGGCGCGCGGGGCGGACCTCCTCGTGCTCGACCGCGTGAGCCTCGAAGGCGGCCATCGCCAGACGCTCCGGGAGGCCAGCATCGCCGTCGCCGAAGGCGAGATCGTGGGCATAGCCGGCGTCTCCGGCAACGGCCAGGCGGCGCTGGCCGCGCTCGTCGCGGGGCTGGCGCGGCCGAGCGCGGGGACGATTCGGCTCTACGGCGAGCCCGTCTCCCGCCACGATCCGCGCCGCTTCGCCCGCGCCGGGATCGCCCGCATTCCCGAGGACCGCCACCACGACGGTGTCGTCGGCGCCATGACGGTCGCCGAGAACGTGGCGCTCGAGGAGATCCGCGAGCCGCGCTTCCAGCGCGGCGGGTTCGTCCGCTTCGGCGCCATCCGCACCCGGGCGGCGCAGGCGATCCGCGACTACGACGTCCGCTGCCAGGGCCCGGACGTGCCGGCGCGGCTGCTGTCCGGCGGCAACATCCAGAAGCTCATCCTCGCCCGCGTGCTCGACCGCAGCCCGCGGCTGGTGCTCGCCAACCAGCCGACCCGCGGCCTCGACATCGGCGCCCAGACCGACGTCCATCGCCGCCTGCTCGAGGCGCGCGGCCGCGGCGCCGGCGTGCTCCTCATCTCGGAGGATCTCGACGAACTGATGATGCTCTCCGACCGCATCGCGGTGATGTATGGCGGGCGTCTTTCCGAACCGCTCCCGGCCGACGGTCTCGACCGCGGCACGCTCGGCATGATGATGGCCGGCCACGCCGAGGAGCGCGCGGCGTGATCGTCATCGAGCCCCGTCCCGCCCTGTCGCCCGCCCTTGCCGTGTCCGCCCCGGTGCTTGCCGGCGCCGCGGCCCTGCTCATCGCCGCGATCCCGATCGCCTTCGCCGGCGCCAACCCGATCGCCGCCTATGGCTACATGATCACCGGCGCCTTCGGCTCGCTCTTCGCCTTCTCCGAGACGCTGACCCGCACCACGCCGCTGATCCTCACCGGGCTCGCCGCCGCCGTCGCATTCCGGGCGCGGCTGTGGAACATCGGCGGGGAGGGGCAACTCTACGCCGGGGCGCTGGCCGCGGTCGCCATCGGCAGCGGGGCGATCGACGCGCCGTCATGGATCATGATCCCGCTGGTACTGGCCGCCGGCGCGATTGCCGGAGCGCTCTTCTTCCTCGGCCCCGCCGTCCTCAAGCTGAAGTTCGGCGCCGACGAGGTGGTGACGACGCTGCTCCTCAATTTCGTCATGCTGCTCTTCGTTCAGATGATGCTGGAGGGGCCTCTCAAGGACCCGATGAGCCTCGGCTGGCCGCAGTCGGCGCCGATCACGGATGCCGCGGCGCTGCCGACCCTGATCCCGCGCATGCGCGTCCATGCCGGCCTGATCCTCGGCCTCGTCGCGGTGCTTCTCGTCTGGGTGATGATGAAGCGCACGGTCTGGGGCATGGAGATCCGCGCCGTCGGCGAGAACGCGCCCGCGGCGCGCTTCGCCGGCATCCCGGTGACGGCGACGGTGCTCCGGGTGGCGCTGTTCTCCGGGGCGCTCGCCGGCCTTGCCGGGGTCGGCGAGGTCGCGGGCCTCAAGGGGTATCTGACCTCGGACCTGTCACCCGGCTTCGGCTATTCGGGCATCGTCGTCGCCATGCTCGCCGGCCTGTCGCCGCTCGGCGTGGTCGCCGCCGCGCTGTTCATCGCGAGCGTCTTCGTCGGCGCCGATTCGATGAGCCGCGGGCTCGGCGTCGCCTCCTACATCGCCGACCTGGTGGTGGCGCTGTCCCTCCTCTGCGTGCTCGTCGGCGGGTTCTTCACCCGCTTCCGCCTGCGCTGGAAGGGCCGGGCGGCCCACACTGCGGTGCGGCCATGAGGCCGAGGCAGGTGGATCCATATCGCCGCACGGCGCGGCCGGTGTCCTGACCATGGATCTCCTCGACATCCTCCTCTCGGCGAACTTCTGGGCGGCCTCGATCCGCATCGCGACGCCGCTGATCTTCGGCGTGCTCGGGGCGCTGATCTGCGAGCGTGCGGGCGTGCTCAATCTCGGCATCGAGGGCATCTTCACCGCCGGCGCCATGGCCGGGTGGATGGCGGTCTGGCTCGGGCTCGACCTGTGGCCGGCCCTGCTCGTGGTGCTCATCGTCGGCGGTGTCTTCGGGCTCCTGCACGCCGTGCTCACCGTGCCCTTCGGCCTGTCGCAGCACGTTTCCGGCATCGGCATCACGCTGCTCGCGACCAGTCTTTCCTACTTCATCTACCGAACCGCGCTCCCGAGCGTTTCGAGCCCGCCGCGCATCGAGCCGTTCCGGCCGCTGTCGATCCCCGGCCTGTCCGACCTGCCGTTCCTCGGGCCGGCACTGTTCAGCCAGACGGCGCTCACCTACCTCGCCTTCGCGCTGGTCGCGGTGGTGGCGTGGGTGCTCTACCGCACGCCGCTCGGCCTCGCGCTGCGCGCCGTCGGCGACAACCCGGATTCGGTCGATGCGCAGGGCCTCTCGGTCTACGCGCTCCGCACCGGGGCGGTGGTCGCGGGCTCGGCGCTGATGGCGCTGGGCGGCGCCTTCCTCACCATGTCGGCCTTCGATGCGTTCTTCTTCGGCATGGTCAACGGCCGCGGCTGGATCTGCATCGCGCTCACCGTGTTTGCCTCGTGGCGGCCGGGCAAGGCGCTGCTCGGCGCGCTGCTCTTCGGCGCCTTCGACGCCTTTCAGGTGCGGCTCCAGACCCAGGTCGGCGCCTTCCTGCCGAGCCAGGTCTTCCTGATGCTGCCCTACCTCCTCGCCATCGTCGCGCTGGTGGTTGTGGCCCGAAAGGCCGACTATCCGCGCGCCATGCTGATCCCGTGGTTCAAGGGATCGCGGTGAGGCGTCAGATGTCGAGCACAGGGATGCCGAGTGTTTCCGCGGTGCGATGCATTCTGGCGTCGAAGGTCGCCAGCGGCGCCGCAAGCCGCCTTGCGATGACGAGATGGAGGACGTCGGGCGCTGCCAAGGGCGCTTCAAGACGGCGCAATTCGGTCTCGGTTGCACGGATGTCGTCGCTCAGGACAGCAATTCGAACCGCTCCCCTTGCACGATGAGGGGAACCAGGACGCTCGTGTCCAGATAGACGCTCAATGCTCGCCTTCGTCCCGCATCGTCCGAACCAGCGAGACGGCGTCTATCGTCCGGGACAGTCGTGCCGGGCGATTAGCCTTCAGCCAGTCGAGGGGACTCTCGGTAGTAACGGGCAACGACCGGAGCTCGGCGATCACGGCGCCGTCGCGCGTGATCAGCACGTCCTCGCCAGCGCGCGCGCTCGATCAGCTCCGGCAGTTTCTCTGCGGCTTCCGCCACCGTATGCTTGCCCATCTGCCATAGATACGAGCGCGGCGGCTGCCTGTCCACGCCGCCTGCCAGTCCCGGGACCTCTCAGCCATGAGCATCGACCTCCTCGTCAAGAACGCGACCCTTCCCGACGGCCGGAGCGGCGTCGACATCGCCTGTGCGGGCGGCCGGATCACGGCCGTCGAACCGGGGATCACGGCCGAGGCCGGAAGGACCATCGACGCCGGCGGGCGGCTGGTCGCGCCGCCCTTCGTCGACTGCCATTTCCATATGGACGCCACGCTTTCGCTCGGCCTGCCGCGGCTCAACCAGTCGGGCACGCTGCTCGAGGGCATCGCGCTGTGGGGCGAGCTCAAGCCGCTGCTCACCCACGAGGCGGTGAAGGAGCGCGCGCTCCGCTACATCGACCTTGCGGTCAGCCAGGGGATGCTCGCCATCCGCACCCATGTCGACGTCTGCGACGACCGCCTGCTCGCCGTCGAGGCGCTGCTCGACGTGAAGAAGACCGTCGCGCCGTGGCTCGATCTCCAGCTGGTCGCCTTTCCGCAGGACGGCTACTACCGCTACCCCAATGCCGCGCGGAACCTCGATCGTGCGCTCGACCTCGGGGTCGACATCGTCGGCGGCATCCCGCATTTCGAGCGCAGGATGGCCGACGGGGCGCGCTCGATGACGGCGCTGTGCGAGATCGCGGCGAAGCGCGGGCTGCTCGTCGACATCCACTGCGACGAGACCGACGACCCGCTGTCGCGCCAAATCGAGGCCCTGACCTGCGAGACGCAGCGCCTCGGCCTGGGCGGCCGTGTCGCCGGCTCGCACCTCACCTCGATGCACTCGATGGACAACTACTACGTCTCGAAGCTCCTGCCGCTGATGGCCGAAGCCGGCGTCTCCGCGATCGCCAATCCTCTGATCAACATCGTCATCCAGGGCCGCCACGACACCTATCCCAAGCGCCGTGGCCAGACCCGCGTGCCGGAGATGCGCAAGCACGGCATCCCGGTCGCCTTCGGCCACGACTGCGTGATGGACCCCTGGTACTCGCTCGGCCAGGGCGACATGCTGGAGGTCGCCTCGATGGGCCTCCATGTCGGCCACATGACCAGCCGCGACGACATGCGCTTCGCCTTCGCCGCCGTCACCGAGGCGCCGGCGGCGATCATGCACATCGACGGCTATGGCCTCGCGCCGGGCTGCAACGCCGACATGGTGCTGCTGCAGGCCGCCGACCCGATCGAGGCGATCCGCCTCAAGGCCACCCGGCTTGCGGTCATCCGGCGGGGCAGGGTCATTGCCGAGACGCCGGCGCGGAAGACGGCGCTCGACCTGCCCGGGCGCCCCCGCAGCATCGATCCCGCGGACTACGCGCCGCCTGCCGCCGGCTGAGGCGTCGCGGTGGGCGGCTCGGCGTCGCCGAAGACGGTACGCCCCTGGTACTCATGCGAGGCGGCGCGCTCCCTGGCGATGAGCTCGGCCTGCGTCGGGCCGGTCGCGACCCGCTCCAGGCGCCGCGCTTCCGCGTCGAGGCGGCGGATCGCGCCGAGTTCCTCGTCGCGGCCGAGCTTCGCCTTAGTCACCGCCGACTTGAGCACGCGGATCGTTTCGTCATAGACGCGGAGCGGGACCGGGAAGGGGTGCCCGTCCTTGCCGCCATGGGCATAGGAGAAGCGGCCGGGGTCGGTGAAGCGGCAAGGCGTGCCGTGGACCACCTCGGCGACCATCGCCAGCGCCTTCACCGTCCGCTCGCCGATGCCGGGCACGAGCAGGAGGTCGGCGAAGTCCTCGGGGCCGCGGTCGGCCGCGGCGGCGAGAGCGCCGTGGAGGCGGCGGAGGACGACATCGCCGCTGCGCAGGTCGTGGTGCGCCGGCATCACGAGGTGCGGGAGGAGCGGCTGCAGCGCCGGGGTCGCGTCAGGTTGTCCGATGGCCGCGTATTCGCGGACGATCCCGTCAGGGCCCAAGGCCGCGAACAGTTCGAGCTGCGCCCGTCGCGAAGGCGCCGCACGGTGATCCGTGAGGTTGACGATGCGGCCCTGGCCGGTGCCGTCGATCGCCGCGTGCGGCGCGTCGACAAAGCTCGTCAGCCCCTCCGAGAGCCAGTGGTAGCGGCGCGCCTGGCGGGCGTCGCCCTTCATGCCCTGCTGGACCACCACCCACTTGCCGTCGTCGGCGACGACGAAGCCGTGCAGGTAGAGCTGGAAGCCGTCCTGAACGGCGGCGCTGTCGACCTTCGCGACGAGCCGGCTGGCGCGCGCCAGCGCCGCGCCGTCGAAGCCGACGCGGCCGCCGATGACGACCAGCTCGTCCGGGGTTCTGCGCGAGTGGCGCCCCCGCCCGCCGCAGACGTGCAGGCCGAGTTCGCCCGACAGCGGCGCGAGGCCGCGCTTGAGGGCGCCGATGACGCTGGTGGTGATGCCGGAGGAATGCCAGTCCATCCCCATCACCGCACCGAAGGACTGGAACCAGAAGGGGTGGGCCAGCCGGCGGAGCAGCTCGTCCCGGCCATAGGCGTGGACGATCGCCTCGGATATCACGGCACCAAGCCTCGCCATGCGCTCCGCCAGCCAGCGCGGCACACGGCCGCCATGAAGCGGAAGGTCGGCGCTTCCGGAGCGGCTGGTCATCGGCGTTTCAGGGGCGAGGGCGGTGGATCATCGCCTCAGCATATCAGAACAAAGGTCGAACGAAAGCTCACGCGGCGTCGGACATCCTGGCCGCGGCGGAGATGCTGCGGGCGCGCAGCAGCGGCTCCAGCGCCGCCGCGGTCATCGGGCGGGCGAAGTAGTAGCCCTGCACCTCGTGGCAGCCCCAGCGCCCGAGCAGATCGAGCTGCTCTTCCGTCTCGACGCCCTCGGCGATGAACGCGATGCCGAGTTCGCGCGCGAGGCCGATCGTCGCCTTGACGATCGCGGCGCTGTGCGGCGCGCTGCCGATGTTCGAGACGAAGGCCTGGGCGATCTTGATCCGGTCGGCCGGGAAGCGGTGAAGGTAGTCGAGCGAGGAGTAGCCTGTGCCGAAATCGTCGATGGCGAGGCGGACGCCAAGGTCGCGCAGGCGGAAGAGCACGCCGCGCTGCTCGCGGGATGCCTCCATCAGCACGGTCTCGGTGAGCTCGAGTTCGATCGCCGAGGCCGGCACCTCCGTCTCGGCGAGGACGGCGAGGATGTCGTTCTCGAGATCGGCCGGCCGCTTGAACTGGCCGCCCGACAGGTTCACGGCCAGGGTCTCGGGCGCGATCCCGAGGTCCTGCCACCGGCGCTGCTGCCGGCAGGCTTCCTGGAAGACGAAGCTGCCGAGGGCATGGATCATGCCGCTCGCCTCAGCGATCGGGATGAAGGTGCCGGGCCCCAGCCGGCCGCGAGACGGGTGCTGCCAGCGGACCAGCGCCTCGACCCCGACGATCCGGCCGGTCTCGATCCGCACCTGCGGCTGGTACTCGAGAAACAGCTCGCCGGCATCGATTGCCTGGCGCAGCTCGGCGATCATCGTCACCCGGTGGCGGACCTCGAGGTCCATGGCTGCGGTGAAGAACCGGTACTGGCCCCGTTCCTCGCCCTTCGCACGGTAGAGGGCGACATCGGCCTGCGCGAGGAGGGTCTCGGCGTCGCGAAGCTCCGGCGTATAGACCGCGATGCCGATGCTCGCCGCGCAGCGGATCTCGTTCTCGTCGATCGTGATCGGGTCTGCAAGCGACGCGATGAGCGCCTGGGCGAGCACTGCGGCTTCATCGGCAGAGGTGACGCCATGGGCGATGACCGCGAATTCGTCGCCGCCGAAGCGGGCCACGAGGTCGGGCGGGCTGATCCGGGCGGAAAGCCGCCCGGCGACCGCCACCAGCAGCTCGTCGCCAACCGGGTGACCGAGGGTATCGTTCACGTCCTTGAAGTGGTCGAGATCGATATAGAGCACGGCAAAGCCGCCGCCGCCGCGCCGGGCGGCCTCGGCCGCCTGCGTGACGGCTTCCATGAACAGGGCGCGGTTGGCGAGCCCGGTGAGGGTGTCATGGCGCGCCGTCCACAGGATGCGCTCCTCGGCGCGCTTGCGGTCGGTGATGTCGCGGAAGAACCACACGCGCCCCAGATAGGCCCCGTCGGGGCCGCGGAGCGGCGCGGTGTGCCGGTCGAGGAAGCGGCCGTCGACCAGTTCGAGCTCGTCGCGGCCGACCATCTCGCGATGGTGGTAGAGGTACTCGACCCGGGCGAGAAAGGCATCGGGATCCTTCAACAGCGCGAGCGCGCGCGCCAGGACTTCGGCATCGTCGGCCGCGCCGACCGCTTCCGCCGGCAGGTTCCACATCTCCGTGAAGCGGCGGTTGAACGAGATCACCCGGTGTTCCGCATTGACCACGAGGATGGCGTCCGGGGAGGTATCCGAGACGGTTTCGAGCAGCGTGTTCGCGAACCGTACCTCGCGCTCGGCCAGGACCCGGTCGTGGATGTCGACGAGCACGCCGTCGACCGCCGTGATCCGGCCCTGCGCGTTCCGGGCGGGCTTCTGCTGGGTCTCGTGCCAGCGGTAAGTCCCATCGCGGGCGAGCAGCCGGAGGCGGGTTGACGCCGCATCCGTCGCGCCGGAGACGATGCGGTCGAGGGCCCCGATGACGGCGGGACGGTCTTCGTGATGGATGAGGGCGAAGTGGGCGTTCTCCCGGGCGAACTCGTCCGGCTGGTAGCCGAGCCGGGCGATGTTGTCCGAGACGAAGGTGATCGGATGGCCGGGCGATGCGGCGCGCCGGAAGAGGATGACCGGGCTTGCCTCGACGATGCGGCGGGCCGTCGCGGCGAGAGCCCGGGCGCGGTGCTGGATGATGGCGAAGAGGATGGCGGCGGCGACAACGGCCAGCACCAGCCCGGCGAGCGCCAGCCCGAGCCAACTGTAGCGGTCGATGACGCGCTGCCAGTCCGCGGCGTCGATGTCGACGCCGAGCATGGCGATCGTCTCGCCGGACTGCGGGTCGACGACCGGCGCGACGGCGGAGACCCAGGTGCCCCAGGCGTCGTCCATCGGGCCGGCGCCCACGGTTGCCGCCGTTGCGAACGCATCGCGGAGCACTGGCGTCGCATCGGCGTAGATGTCGCCGGGCGCGGAGTAGCCGGTCGAGTCGGGGTCCTCGGCGTCGGCGAGGAAGACGACGTCCCTGTTGCGGATGCCGAGGAGATAGACGAAGCGGCTGGCACTCGTCGCCTCGCGGGCCCGGCGCAGCTTCGCAACGATCGCGTCGTAGGTCGGTCCGGCATCGTCGGGATTGCCGGTGAGAGCCGCGACGGCCTCGGGATCGATCACCGCGGCGGCCGTCCCGACGGTGGCGGCAAAGGCCTCGCGCTCGAGGTTGGCGCCATAGCGGGTGAACGTGTCGTGGAAGATCCAGACACCGGCGATCGTCGCGAGCATCGCGGCGGCCGCGCCGGCAAGAACGACCGGATGGAGGCCGGCGAGAAGCCGGCGCAGCAGTCGAACGGGAAAGCGGCGATGCGGGCCGGATGGCCGCGTCTGTCGCTCAGGGGGTCGTTCTCGGTCAAAGCAAGCCTCGCGCCGTGTATGCGAGGCTCCTACAGGATCAGGCTTACCACCGGTTTGATCTGGCGCAAGAGGAACCCACCTCTACGTGTAAATACGGAGGCTGGCCTGCGCAAGCCCCCGTGTTCCGGGCGCCTCTCGATCAGGCGCGCCGCATGAGATGCATGATCAGCGAGCCGACGAGCAGCACGAGGAAGATCACGAAGATGATCTGCGCGATGCCGGCGCTCGCACCCGCGATGCCGCCGAAGCCGAGCGCGCCCGCAATCAGCGCGATGACGAGAAAAACCAGAGCCCAGTAAAGCATTTCCATGCCTCCCAGTTTGTCAAACGATGTGCTCTGGAACGCGAAGGGTGGCGGGTCGGTTCCGTATGGGGCCCCCGGGGGGGTGAAGGGGCGTTCGCGGCCCCTCAGGCCCGCGACATCACCAGCACGGCGTTGAGCCCGCCGAAGGCGAAGGAGTTCGACATGGCGACGTCGATCTTCATGTCCCGGGCGACATTGGGGATCACGTCGAGGTCGCAGTCGGGGTCGGGCTCCTCGTAGTTGGCGGTCGGCGGCGCCACCTGCGCGCGGAGCGTCAGCACGGTGGCGGCGGCCTCGAGTGCCCCGGCGGCGCCGAGGCTGTGGCCGAGCACCGCCTTGTTCGAGGAGATCGCCAGCCGGTCGGCATGGGCGCCGAAGACGCCGCGGATCGCCCGGGTCTCGGTGGCGTCGTTGAGCATCGTCGCCGTGCCATGGGCGTTGATATAGGCGATGTCCTCGGGGTTGGCCCCGGCGTCGTCGAGCGCGGCGCGCATCGCCCGTTCGGCGCCGTCCTGGTCGGGGGCGACGGGATCGCCGGCGTCGGCGCTCATGCCGAAGCCGCGCATCTCGGCGAGGATCGGGGCGCCGCGGGCCGTAGCATGGTCCCACGACTCCAGAACGAGCACGCCCGCCCCCTCGCCGAGCACCAGCCCGGAGCGGTTCTTCGAGAACGGGCGGCAATTGTCGTCGCTGACGACGCGGAGCGCCTCCCAGGCCATCAGGGGTCCCGTGGCGATGGACGCCTCGGTGCCGCCGACGATCGCCACCTCGGCCATGCCCGACCGCACCATGTGGAAGCCGAGGCCGGCGGCGTGGGTGCCGGACGCGCAGGCCGAGACCACGCCGAAGGACGGACCCTTCAGCCCGAGGTCCATCGACACCTGCGAGGCTGCCGCATTCGGCATCATCTTGGGCACGGTGAAGGGATGCGGCTTGCTGTTCTCGTGGTAGAGTCGCCAGTAGGCGTGGTCGAGGGTGACGATGCCGCCGACGCCGGTGCCGATGATGCTCGCGGTACGCTGCGCCAGCGGCAGGTCGAAGGTCAGTCCGGATTCGGCCACGGCAGAGCGCGCCGCCACCACGGCCATCGCCGAAAAGCGGTCGAGAAAGGCCTGGCGGCGGGAGGGAAAGTGGTCCTCGGACCTGAAGTCGAGCACTTCCGCGGCGATCCGGGTGCGGAAGTATTCCTGCCGCCCGGCCTGGATCGGGCCGATGCCGCTCCGCCCCTCGACGAGGGCCGACCAGAAGGCTTCGGTGGTGCTGCCGACGGGGGAAACGACTCCGACGCCGGTGACCGCGACGCGCCTCAAGCGGCGTCCCTCTCCGCGATCAGCCGGTCGATGATCGTTCCGACGTCGCTGACGGTCTCGAGCTTCTCCTCGATATCCTTGGAATTCAACGGGATATCGACCTTGAATGCCACCTCGAGTGCGTAGATGACCTCGATCAGGTCGAGGGAATCGCCGAGGTCCTCGAGCCGCGAGTCGGGCTCCACCTCGTCCAGCGGAATCTTCATCTGCTCCGAGATGACTTCCCGAACCTTCGTCAGGGTATCCATCAATCCACTACCTCGCGGGCCGGTTGGCTGGCCGCCTGTCCGCCTGTCACTGTTTGGGGTTTCATACGTCAGAACGAGCGCTCGTGCACCTTGATCTTTAGAGGCCGGCTTGGCAAGCCGGAGAGGGCGGTCTCGTGCCGGAACGAAGGGGGAGGCGGATGGTCGAGCGCCATGGATTGAAGACCGTGACGTTCGAGAACCGGGCGATGGCGCTCGGTCTCGCCGTCGAGCACCTGATGACCAAGCCGGCCTTCGCCCGGCTGCCCTTCGGCCACTGGGCGCGCATCCTCACCGGGCAGATCCGGCGCGGCCACTACTTCTTCGTCATCGCGCAGAACCGGGTGGTGGGCTTTTGCGGCTGGGCGCTGGCCAGCGAGGCGGAGGCCGAGGCCTGGATCACCGGCCGGCCGGAGGCGGCCCAGATCCGTGGCGATGCAGGGGATTGCCTCGTCCTCAACGCCTGGTCGGCGGACAATCCGGTGGCACATGCCGTGCTCCGCGACGAACTCCGCATCCGCGGCCGCGGCATCAAGGCGCTCTACGCCAAACGCGACTACCGCGATGGCCGCACCCGCCCGCTGCGCATGAAGCTCCACGGGTCGGTGGATGGCCACGCCGCGAGGCTCCTGGCGGAGGGCGAGACACGGCAAGGGCCGGCATCAGTCGCCTGACACCGGCCCCCTGAATTCGATCGGACTGCCGTATAGGCTACACGATCAGGAAGTCCTGGTGGGAGAGGTCGGTTCCCTTTTCCAGCTTGGCGAAAAGCTTCTTGGACCCGCTACCGTCCCCGTCGGCGTCGTAGAAGAGCTTTCCGTTCTTCTTGTTGTAGATGATGTAGTCGTTCTTGTCCTTGGCCTTGTTGCCGATCACGAATTCCTTCTTGCCCAGCTTCGAGCCGATCGCGCCGAAGATCGCGCTGTCGAGCTGGATCGTGTCGATCTTCGACTCGAAATCCTTGATGTCGCTGCGATTCTTCTTGCCGACGGCGACATCGAACAGGAAGCTGTCGGCGCCGTCGCCGCCCCAAAGCTTGTCCTTGCCCGTCCCGCCGACGATATGGTCGTCGCCGTCGCCGCCATAGATCTTGTCGTTGCCGCTGCCGCCATACAGGCCGGCCGCCTGCTCCCACAGGTTGCCGTTCGTATCGGCCGTCTGGATCGTCCCCTTGTCGTCGCCGTCGCCGCCATAGAGGATGTCGTCGCCGCTGCCGCCGTACAGGCCGTCGGAGCCTTCGCCGCCATAGAGCTTGTCGTTGCCGCTATCTCCCTGAATGCCGTCGTTGCCGTCGCCGCCATAGACCCGGTCATCGCCCGCGCCGCCGAGGAGCGTGTCGTTGCCGGTGCCCCCCTCCAGCATGTCGTTGCCGTCGCCGCCCATCAGAAAATCGTGGCCGGCACCACCGTACAGGGAGTCGTTGCCGCCGAATCCCTTGATGAGGTCGTTGCCGTTGAGTCCGTAGACTGTGTCGGCCGCGTTGGTCACGTCCGCGCCAACCGTGTTGTACACGTCGCGTGCCTGGGTACCGATCGTCTGTGCCATTGTTTCCTCCTGGGATGGTCGCCTTGCCGCCGCGTCATGCGACAACTGTTCCCCGGACTAACCGTCGATTTCCCCCTCGTCAGTGACGCCCGTCACAATTGCCATGGATTATCCGGATCCCGCCGGAGATGGATGTGAGTCCGGATGGGTCATGGGCCGGACTGTCGAGATCATGCATCAATACGTTAATCAAATAGTCACCGTTTACTACAGTATTTTATGTCGAGTATTCCAAGAAGTATCTTGAGTATCCGAAATATGGATACACAAATATCCTTGGTATCGATGTGGATTATATCTTTAGGATAAGAGTTATTAAGTACAACTATAAAGTTATGCGGTTGAGCGTTCCTTATTTGGTATGTCCGAGGCGCTGTCACCGCCGCCGGTCCTTGCCATAGCGGGCCATGTCGAAGAGTCGTCGCCTAGCCCCGGGGCGGTGGACCCTTCGTATCGTATGTTGCCGGGAAGCGTGGCCTCGGCGTGAGTGCAGGGATGGGCCTCCGGGCCGGCCGCTGGCACGCACGCGCAATAAAAGGGCCGGCCCCGAGGGGCCGGCCCGGATGGATTTCGCTTTGCTGAGGTCAGAGGACGAAGTCGTCGGCGACCAGCTTGTTGGTGTTGACGAACATCTTGAAGTCGGCCTTGCCGTCGCCGTCGACGTCGCCCGAGAGCTTGCCGTTCTTGTACTGCAGCTCGCCCTTCTTGCCGCTGAACTTGCTGTCGCCGATATACTTGAAGGCGTTGTCGGCGCCGCCGGTCTTGGCGTCGATGGCGGAGAGGTCGATCTTGTCGCCGTCCTTCCGGCGGAAGTCGGCGATCAGGTCGCCGGTCTTGCCCTTGCCGATCTCGGCGACCGAGGCGAAGAAGAAGGTGTCGGCGCCCTTGCCGCCATACATGATGTCGGTGCCGTTGCCGCCGTAGATGTTGTCGTCGCCGCCGCCGCCATAGATCTCGTCGTTGCCGTCGCCGCCGTAGAGGCCGCCCTCGTAGGCAACGGTGCCTCCCAGTCCGTCGGGCGCTGAGAAGCTGCCCTTCTCGTTGCCCTCGCCGCCGAAGAGGATGTCGTTGCCGGCGCTGCCTTCGAGTCGGTCGGTGCCGTTGCCGCCATAGATGGTGTCATTGCCTGCGTCGCCGCGAAGCGCGTCATTGCCGTTGTCGCCGTAGATGGAGTCGTTGTCGTCCCCACCGCTGATCGAGTCGTTGCCCTCGCCGCCGTACAGCGAATCCGTGCCGCCAAGACCCTTGATCGCATCGTTGCCATTCATGCCATAGACGGTGTCCGCATTTGCGGTGGTCTGGCCAATGCCGATGACTTCGGAGTTCTGAGTACCTTCAATAATAGCCATGGTGTTTCTCCGATGGGGTGGATGATCCGCCCTCGACGCGACCAATGCTCCCGGCCCCGACCGCCGTCAGTGACGGGCGTCACACCGCGCACGGGGGGCGGTCGCGGCCTCACAAATCGAATTGCTCGCGGGCCGGGGGGCGACTAGGCTCGCGGTGCGAATCCGGCCGGGGCGGGGGCATCGGGCGGAGATGGAGAAGAAGCCCCCGCGGGGTTCCGGGGACTGGGGCGCTGCCTGGGGCGGCGTGGTGGGAGTTCAGGGGAAATGGCGACCGACGAGCCGCGGAATCCGCTGCTCCTGCAGGCGTTTGCGATCATCGACGAGGCGCCGGACGTCGAGGCCGCGGTCACGCGCCTGCGCGACCTGATGGGCGTCGACCACCTCGTCTACCATTCGTCCAAGCTCGGCGTCAGCCCGTCGATCGATCCCTATATCCGGCTCACCTACCCGGCCTCGTGGATCAAGCAGTACCTGACGATGAACTATGTCGACCTCGACCCGGTGCTGAAGGAGGGGTTCACCCGCACGCTGCCCTTCGACTGGACGGAGCTCAAGGTCGAGAGCGAGGCCCAGGGCGCGTTCCTCATGGATGCGCTCGCCCACGGCGTCGGCCCGCATGGCATGTCGATCCCGGTGCGCAGCAAGCAGGGCCACCGCGGGCTGTTCTCGATCTCCTTCGCGCGCACGGCGGAAGAGTGGCAGGACTTCAAGGAACGGCACCTCGACGATGCCATCGCCATCGCCCACCGCATCCACCAGCGGGTGATCAGCGAGGTCTTCGGCGAGGACCATCCGCACCTCACCGACCGCGAGGTCGAGTGCCTCAGGCTGACCGCGATCGGCAAGGATGCCGGCGACATCGCCCTCATCCTCGGCATCTCGCCCCATACGGCGCGGGACTACCTCAAGTCGGCGCGCTTCAAGCTCGACTGCGTCACCTCCGCCCAGGCGGTGACCAAGGCGGTCCAGCTCGGCCTCCTGGTGATCTGACGCGCGCCATTTGAATCGAAGTCGAACGATCGGCCGCAGCCGCGATTCACTCTTTCCCCGGGTCTTCCTTGCGCTCGCTGCGCCACCCAACAAGATGCGATGGGCGGCCCTCGGAGTCGCGGCCGGCGCGGCGCCGGCTGCGACGCGGCCCCGAAGGCCCGAGGGGCGTTGGGGGCGCGGTGGGGACATGCTTGGGGTGG
>JAEZEN010000562.1 GCA_023433185.1 Pseudomonadota bacterium
GCTTGGGACGGTCCTCGCCGGCGAGCTGATTCTCCGGGGGACTCTCGGCGACCTTCTCGGTCTGGTCGGCGGGCGACGGCGTCTCGGCGACCTCGGCGGACTTCTTGCCGAGCTCGAGGTCGGTCACGTCGGCGATCTCGATGAACTCCACCGGCAGCGTCTCGACGTGGCTCGCATCCAGCGGCGAAGCGCTGAACGAGAAGAGCCCCCAGCCGATGACGGCGAGGTGCACGGCCACGGAGGCGACGACGCCGGACCTCATCGGCACGTCAGCCTCCCGCCTCCTGGAGCGCGACGAGGCCGATGCGCTTGTAGCCGGCCGCGTTGATCGTGCCCATCACCGTCATGATCGTGCCGTAGCTGGCGGTACGGTCGCCGCGGACGTAGATGCGCTCCTCGAAGCCGTTCCTGGCGATCTGGCCGATCTGCGGCACGAGCTCGGCCATCGCCACCTCGTCCTCGCCGATGAAGACCTTGCCGTCGGGATCGACGGTGACCATGATCGGCTCCTGGTCAACGGCAAGCGGCTGGACCGAGGCCTGCGGCAGGTCGATGGGGACGCCCGCCGTCATCAGCGGCGCGGCCACCATGAACACGATCAGCAGCACCAGCATCACGTCGACGAAGGGGGTGACGTTGATCTCGCTCATCACGCGGCGCCCGCCGCGACTGCGGCGCCGGCTGCGGCCGCTTCCTCCCCCGGTTCCGACCGACATCGCCATGGCTCAGGCGACGCCCTGCTCGTCGGCCTGGCGCGACAGGATGGCCGAGAACTCGTCGGCGAAGCCTTCGAGCCGCTCGCCGATCTTGCCGGCCTCGGCCGACAGCTTGTTGTAGGCGATGACCGCCGGAATGGCGGCGAGCAGGCCGAGCGCGGTGGCGAGCAGAGCCTCGGCGATGCCCGGCGCGACGACGGCGAGCGAGGTGTTGTTGGCGGCCGCGATCGACTGAAAAGCGTTCATGATGCCCCAAACGGTGCCGAACAGGCCGACGAAGGGACCGGCCGAGCCGACCGTCGCCAGGAACAGGAGACGGCTCTCGAGACGGCCCACCTCGCGGGCGATGGTGACGTCGAGGACCTTGTCTATCCGCGATTGGAGGCCGAATTGCGAACGCGCCCCGGCCTCGAAGCTCCGTTTCCATTCCCGCATCGCGGCGACGAACACCGCGGCCATGCCCTGCGGCGTGCGGCCGCTCAGCGAGCGGTAGAGCTCCTCGAGGGACTGGCCGGACCAGAAGGTCTTCTCGAACCGGTCGAGCTGCTTGCGCATGCGCGAATAGAGGATGGTCTTGTCGATGATGATCGCCCAGACCCAGACCGAGGCGAGCAGCAGGCCGATCATCACCAGCTTGACGACGATATCGGCATGAAGAAACAGCGTTATCAGCGACATGTCGCCGCCTGGCGCGACAAGCGGCACTGCGGTCACCCCGTCCATCAGATCAGGTACTCCACGGTAGCGGGCCTCGCTCGAGAAATCCGACGCGGGTGTCTGCCGGCGGGGTGACCAGCGTCAGGGGTACAAAGTTGGCGGTCCTGGGGTTCCCGACGCGCCTGTCCCGGCGCTTGTTTCGCGGCCGCGAGTGTCAGCGCGATTCTGGCGAAACAAGGGCCGGATCGCGGCGCAGGGGCCCGCAATATCCAAGGTTTTTCTAGTCGGAACAGCGTTAACGAAGCGTTAGTGGCCGGCGGGCGCCACGCCCGTTGCCGCGGCCGCCGCGTCGAGCGTGGCGCGGACCGAATCCGGGATGCGCCGCGCCTTTCCGTCGCGGGTGATCAGGACGATCGTCACCTCCGCCTCGGTAAGGCGCTCGCCATCGCGGCTCACGGACTGGTCGAGGACGAGGCGGGCGCCGGTGACCGCCTTGACCATCGTCGTCACCTCGACGAGGTCGTCGATCCGCGCCGGGCGGAAGAAGCCGATGTTGATGCGGTGGACCGCGAAGGCGAGCTGCTCGCCATGGTCGCCGGCGTCGAGCGCCGCATGGGCGACGCCGAGCAGGCGCACGAAATCCGAGCGCCCCCGTTCCATGAAACGGATGTAGCTGCCGTGATAGACGACGCCGGAGAAATCGGTGTCCTCGAAATAGATGCGGACCGGCAGCACATGGCCACCGGGGATGAGGCGGCCCGCGAGGTCGGGCCAGGGAGTGGGTTGGCTCATCCGTCGTCCCCCGGATCGAACAGTCCGAACTGGGCGGCCCCTGGTCCCGGCGGGGCGGCAAGCCCGAGATGCCGGAAGGCCTGCGGGGTGAGCAGGCGGCCGCGCGGCGTACGCTGCACGAAACCCTGCTGGATCAGGTAGGGTTCCACGATCTCCTCGATCGCGTCGCGCGGCTCCGACAGCGCCGCGGCGATCGTCTCGATGCCGACCGGGCCGCCGCCGAAGCTCGTCGCGATGAGCTCGAGATAGCGCCGGTCGAGCTGGTCGAAGCCGAGCGAATCGACATCGAGCCGGCGGAGCGCCTTGTCGGCCTCCTTCGCATCGACCGGATCGACGCCGTCGACCACGGCGAAGTCGCGCACCCGGCGGAGGAGCCGCGTCGCGATCCGCGGCGTGCCGCGCGACCGGCGGGCGACCTCCGTCGCGCCGTCCGGCGTGAGGTTGAGGCCGAGGATGCGGGCGCCACGGCGGACGATGTATTCGA
>JAEZEN010000595.1 GCA_023433185.1 Pseudomonadota bacterium
GACGCCGATCGCCTTCATCGCCGGCAGGCGGAAGCGGCGCTTCAGCGCCGCCACCTGCTCCGGCGGCTCGTGGCCGTGGAGCTGCAGCCAGTCCGGCCGCACTGCCGCGACGATGGCGGCAAGGCCGTCCGCGCCCATGTCGACCGTCAGCACCGTCACCGCCGCACGGCCGCGGGCGCGCTCGGCGAGCGGCCCGGCGACGTCGAGGGAGACCGCACGGGGGCTTGGCGGAAAAAAGACGAAGCCGACCATGTCGGCGCCGGCTTCCAGCGCCGCATCCATGGTTTCGGGCGTCGACAGGCCGCAGATCTTGACGAGGAGGCTCATGGCGCCGGATGTGGCATGGCGGCGCGCCCTGCGCAACACCGGCCAGCCGCCGGCCGAGACATGCGGCACGCGGTTGACCGGCCCCTTCCCCCCGTCCTAGCCTCGCCCGCGTCCTTCCCCCACGAGGAGCCGCCGCCCATGGAACTTCGCCAACTCGGCGCGTCCGACCTCAAGGTCTCGGTCATCGGCCTCGGCTGCAACAATTTCGGCGGCCGCATCGACCTCGACGCCACGCGCAAGGTGATCGACGCGACGCTGGCGCTGGGCGTCAACCACCTCGACACCGCCGACATCTACGGCGGCGGCGGAAACTCCGAGGACTTCATCGGCCAGTGCCTCGGGGCGCGGCGGAAGGATATCGTGCTCGCCACCAAGTTCGGCAAGCCGATGGCCGACCACCCTGCCGACCGGCGCGGCACGCGCGCCTACATCCTCGCCGCGGTCGAGGCGAGCCTCCGCCGCCTCCGCACGGACTGGATCGACCTCCTCTACATGCACGAGCCCGACCCGGGCACGGACATCGAGGAGTCGCTCCGCGCCGTCGAGGAACTGCGCGCCGCCGGCAAGGTGCGGTCCTTCGCCGGATCGAATTTCTCGCCGGGAGAGACCGGCGACGCGGTCGAGGCCGCAAGGCGGCTCGGCATCGCCGGCTTCGTCGCGACGCAGGACGAGTACAGCCTGCTCGAACGCGGCATCGAGGACGCGCTCCTGCCGGTGCTCGAAACCCACCGACTCAGCCTCGTCCCCTACTTCCCGCTGGCGAGCGGGGCGCTCTCGGGCAAGTACCGGAAGGACAGGCCGATGCCGGAGGGCACGCGTCTCGCCGGATCGGCGAAATATGCCGAACGCTACTTCTCGGGCCCGACGGCGGACATGGTGGAGGCCCTGATCGGCTTCGCCGAGAGCCGCGGCCACACGCTCCTCGAACTGGCGCTGTCGTGGCTCGCGGCACGGCCGCGGGTCGCCTCGATCATCACCGGCGCGACCAAGCCCGAGCAGATCGCGGCGAATGTGGCGGCGGTCAACTGGAAGCTGAGCGTCGACGACCTCGCCGAGATCGACCGCATCACCCGCGCGCCATGAGGCGCAAGGCCAGCTCCGACCCGACCCGAGGTGGCGATATCGATCTCCCCGGTATCCTGCCCTTCGCGGCGCCCGCGGCAACGCTCGAGGCCCTTGCCGCGATCGGGCGGACCGAGGACGTGCGGTTCGCCCCGGACAATCGCCGCATCGCCCTTGCCGGCTTCGCGGCGTCCCGGATCCTTCTGGTCGACATCGACGTCCACGTCGCCGCCGGCCGGCCGGTCGTCCGCCTCGGGAAGGTTGTCGAACTGACTTCCCCCGATCTCATGGAACCGCACGGGCTGGACTTTCTCGGCGACGACCACATCGTCGCCGCCAACCGCGGCGGCCTTCTCTCCATCCTTCCCCTGCCGCGACCGTCCGGTCCCGGCGGGGCGGTGGAAGTGCGGGCCGAGACGCTCGATCCCCGAGCCGGCTTCGAGCATCTCCACACGCCGGGGTCTGTCGCCGTGATCCCGAAGGGTCAGGATCGCTACGGGATCGTCGTTTGCAACAATTACGCCCATCAGGTCACGCGCCACCAGTTGCAATGGGACTCGCGGCGCGCGGTGACGCGGAACCGCGTCATCGCCGCGGCCGGCCTCAGCATCCCCGACGGCGTTGCCGTCAGCCCGACGCGTCGCTGGATCGCGATCAGCAACCACAACACCAGCAGCGTGCTCATGTACCGCAACAGGAGGGGTCTCGGCCCGGATGCCGAGGCGGCAGGGGAGCTCCTCGGCGCCGGATACCCGCACGGCGTGCGCTTTGTCGACGGGGACCGCTTCGTCCTCGTGGCCGACGCGGGAAATCCCGTGGTGCGGGTGTATCTCGGCGTCGCCGGCCGGTGGCGGGGCACGCGCGACCCGGTCGGCTCGCTTCGGGTCGTCACGCAGGACGCCTATCTGCGCGGCCGGCACAATCCGCAGGAAGGCGGCCCAAAGGGCATCGACGTCGATCGGCGCAACCGGGTCGTCGCGGTCACCTGCCACGAGCAGCCCCTGGCCTTCTTCGACCTGCGCTGGTTCCTTGAGAGGATCGCGCGCCGCTGCGGCCGACCTTACAGCCCGATGGCGTGAAGCCGTGGGCCTTCCTTGTTGAGCCAGGTGCGGGCGGCGCGGGTCTCGGCGCAGACCGACTCGACGAGGTGCCAGAAGCGCGGCGAGTGGTTCATCTCCTGGAGATGGGCGACCTCGTGGGCGGCGAGATAGTCGAGCACGAAGGGCGGCGCCATGATCAGGCGCCACGAGAAGGACAGGTGGCCGCTCGACGTGCACGAGCCCCAGCGGCTCGACTGGTCGCGGAGCCGGATCGCCTTGATGCGGACGCCGAGCATCATAGCGTGGCGGAGGGCGGCGCGCTCGATGTCGCGCCGGGCCTCGCGCTTGAGGAAATCGACGACGCGCCGGGGGAGATATTCCGGCCTGCCGGGGGCGAGGATCACCGGTTCGTTCTCGAACACGGCGGCCGACACGGTGCCGCGCGAGACCGGCACATGGCGGATGCGGTGCGGCACGCCGCGGAGCGGGATGACCGCGCCATCGGTCAGCGGCTGGGCCTGCGGCAGCTTGCCCATCTGGCTCGCGAGCCAGCCGGCGTGACGGTCGAGGAAGGCGCGGGCCTCGGCGAGCGAGCCGCGCGCCGGCATGGTGAGCACCGGGGCGGCCTTGGCGTTGCCGACACGGAGCGTGTAGTTGCGCGCACGCGGGTGCCGGCGGAGCGCGACGGTGACGTTGCCGGAGTCGGTCGCAACGTCGAAATGCGTCGTCGCGGGCGGCTGCGGCGCCGGCTTGCGGTCGAAGAAGCCCATTCCCCTCACGGCGCTCTCATTCCCGAATCAACGGCGATGATTGTCGCCGATTCGGGCGGAAGCGAGAATCCCGCGGCGTGTCGCAGCATCGGGAATCGAAAACGGCGGAGCACTGGGCTCCGCCG
>JAEZEN010000019.1 GCA_023433185.1 Pseudomonadota bacterium
CGAATACAGGGCGCGCCACGCCTCGACCATGCTGACCTTCGACGCCGTGGTCGATGCGCTCGACCAGATCGAGGCGAAGCGGCAGGCGGCGCGCGCCGAGCCGGCGTGACGGCCCGCCCGTTTCTCCTCGCGGGGGTCGCGGTCTGGGCCTGCCTCCTCGCCGCGGGGGAGGTCGGGGCGCAGTCCCGCCTTTCGGTCTATCCGGGGGAGAGCCGGTCGATCTATCCGCGATCGGGCTGTTCGGCTACCAGCCGGATCAATCCCTGCACCGCCGGGCGCGTCCCGGCACCTGTCGGCAGCCCGACCAGCGGGCCGCTCACCGAATCGACCCGTCGCGGGCCGCTCGATCGCCCGCCCGATCCGCTGGGGCTCGATGCGAAGCTTCCGACCGTGCCGCGGGACCTGAGCCGGCAGACGCTGCCGTCGCAGAAGGACTAGAATCGGCGCGGCGCCCGGACCTGGATCGGCGACGCTCCGGCGCCGACCACCATCCAGGCGAAGCGGAGCGCATCCGCGCGCGCGATGCCGACGCTGCGATAGGTGCGGTAGTGCTGGTAGAACCGGACCATCGTCGTTGACCCCCGACGGTATGGAAGATGTGCAGCAACGCGCACCATGATCATTCGGTTCCCACCGAGCGGCCGCCAACGGCCCGACGGCGCCCGTCGCCGGCGGCGCTGCCGCGCCTCCTCGGCATCGGCCTCATCCGGCTCTATCGCCTGACGCTCTCGCCGCTCCTCGGCCGCCAGTGCCGCTACCTGCCGACCTGCTCGTCCTACACGGAAGAGGCGGTCGCCCGTTACGGGCTCTGGGCGGGGTCGTGGATCGGGCTCGCGCGTCTCCAGCGCTGCGGCCCGTTCGGGGCCTCGGGGTTCGATCCCGTGCCCGAGGCGCTGCCGCAACGGGCGCGATGGTACCTGCCGTGGCGCTACGGACGCTGGACCGGGCGCCACATCGACCCCAGGACCCGCCTCGACCTTCCCTGACGGTCCCGCCCAAGCCGTGATCGGCTGCGACCCGCGTGGCGGCCGGGGACCATTCTACGGGCGGGCGTCGCGGCGGGCCTGCGAGACGGCGTTGGCCTTCCGCAGCCGGCCGCGCTCGCCGGGCCGGATGAGGTCCTGCGCGTCGCGATTTGCGATGTTCCGCATGCCGCTCCGCGCGGTGCGGCTGTTGAAGGCCGGATTGTCGGCGGCATGGGCCTCCTTCATCGCCAGCGCCTTCTCGGCGTTGCTGACGAGGGTGGCGTTGGCGAGCAGGCTCCGCCGGCGTTCCGTCTCGGTGTTGAGGCGGCGCATCGCCTTGGCGAGGACGTCGGCCTTGAGCTGGGATCCGGAATTGCCGCCAGCCGGGCGCGCGCCCTTGGCGCCGGCCTTGCCCCGCATCTCCCGGCGCTGGCGGAAGGCCTCGGACTGGGCGCGGTCGCGCCGCTCGCGGACTAGCGCCGCCACCTGGCGGAGTTCCTGGTCGGACAACTCCTGGAGCGCCGGGTGCTGGGTCTTCTCGACGAGATCGCTCTCCTCGGTGCTGAGCGCACGCATCTGCTGCTTCCGGCTGACGGCCATTCGGTCTCTCTCCATGTCTCGACGATCGACCCGGGAATATGTTGGCCGGGGGCCACTTGGCAAGTCGCGCCGTGCCGCAGCTTGCAGGATGCGGACGGGCGGGATGCCCCCGGAAAGCGCCCAAGACCCTTCCACTGCGGCGCAGCATCCTCTAAGACGCGCCGCGTAGACCAACCCTCGTTGCTTACCCGCGCCCGTACGCGGGAGTGAGCTGGAGACATTCCGATGATCAAGCTGACCTTTCCAGACAATTCGGCGCGCGACTTCGCCCCCGGCGTCACCGGCCGCGAGGTGGCCGAAGGGATTTCCAAGTCGCTCGCCAAGAAGGCTGTGGCCATGGCGCTCGACGGCGAGCTTGCCGACCTCGCCGATCCCATCACGGGCGATGCCAGGATCGAGATCGTCACGCGCGACGATCCACGGGCGCTCGAGCTGATCCGCCACGACGCCGCGCATGTTATGGCCGAGGCCGTCCAGGAGCTCTATCCCGGCACCCAGGTCACGATCGGGCCGGTGATCGACAACGGCTTCTTCTACGACTTCCATCGCAACCAGCCCTTCACCACCGACGATCTGCCGGCCATCGAGGCGAAGATGCGCGAGATCATCAAGCGCAACGCGCCGTTCACCAAGCAGGTCTGGTCGCGTGAGAAGGCGCGTCAGGTCTTCCGCGACAAGGGCGAGAACTTCAAGGTCGAGCTGGTCGACGCGATTCCCGAGGGCCAGGACCTCAAGATCTATAATCAGGGCGAGTGGTTCGACCTCTGCCGCGGCCCGCACATGACCTCGACCGGTCAGATCGGCGACGCCTTCAAGCTGACCAAGGTTGCGGGCGCCTACTGGCGCGGCGATGCGACCAAGCCGATGCTGACCCGCATCTACGGCACCGCCTTTGCCCAGAAGGCCGAGCTCGACGCCTATCTCCACATGCTTGCGGAGGCGGAGAAGCGCGACCACCGCCGGCTCGGGCGCGAGATGGATCTGTTCCATTTCCAGGAGGAGGGGCCGGGCGTCGTCTTCTGGCACGGCAAGGGCTGGCCGATGTTCCAGCAGATGGTCGCCTACATGCGGCGACGCCTGAAGGGCCATTACGACGAGGTCAACGCCCCCCAGCTTCTCGACAAGTCCCTTTGGGAGACGAGCGGGCACTGGAACTGGTTCCGCGAGAACATGTTCATGGCGCGCTCGGCGGGCGAGGAGACCGGCGACGAGCGGGTGTTCGCCATCAAGCCGATGAATTGTCCGGGGCACATCCAGATCTTCAAGCACGGGCTCAAGTCGTACCGCGACCTGCCGCTCCGCATGGCCGAGTTCGGTGTCGTCCACCGCTACGAGCCGTCGGGCGCGCTCCACGGCCTGATGCGGGTGCGCGGCTTCACCCAGGACGATGCCCACGTCTTCTGCACCGAGGAGCAGATGGCGGCGGAATGCCTCCGGATCAACGACCTGATCCTCTCGACCTATCGCGACTTCGGCTTCGAGGAGTTCGTGGTCAAGCTCTCGACCCGGCCGGAGAACCGGGTCGGCACCGATGCCGCCTGGGACCGCGCCGAGGCGATCATGGGCGAGGTGCTCGAGCAGATCGCCGCGCAATCGGGCGGCCGGATCAGGACCGGCATCAACCCGGGCGAGGGGGCCTTCTACGGGCCCAAGTTCGAGTATGTGCTGCGCGATGCCATCGGCCGCGACTGGCAGTGCGGGACGACCCAGGTCGATTTCAACCTGCCTGAGCGGTTCGGCGCCTTCTACGTCGATTCCGACGGCGAGAAGAAGGTGCCGGTGATGATCCACCGGGCCATCTGCGGCTCGATGGAGCGCTTCCTGGGGGTGCTGCTCGAGAACTATGCCGGGCACATGCCGCTGTGGCTCGCGCCGGTGCAGGCCGTCGTCGCGACCATCACCTCGGACGCCGACGACTATGCCACGGACGTGAAGAGGCAACTGGAGGCGGCGGGTCTCCGGGTCGACATCGACACCCGCAACGAGAAGATCAACTACAAAATCCGCGAGCATTCGCTCGCCAAGATCCCGGTGATCTTCGTCTGCGGCAAGCGCGAGGCGGAAGAGGCGACGGTCAACATCCGCCGTCTCGGAGAGAAGGATCAGGTCTCCATGGCGCTCGGCGAGGCCGTCGCGGCCCTGGCGGCCGAGGCCATGCCGCCCGATCTCAAGAGGGCGGCCGCCTGAGC
>JAEZEN010000027.1 GCA_023433185.1 Pseudomonadota bacterium
GCGCGCGGCTTCGGTCACCTCGTCGACCGCGCGCTCGAAGGCCGCCTCGTTACCCTTCGAGGGGCGCGTGAAGCCGCTCACCTTGCGGACATATTGCAGCGCCGAGGCGCGGATCTCGTCCTCGGTGGCGGGCGGCTCGAAGTTGAAGAGTGGTCGGATGTTGCGGCACATTCTGGTCTCCTCAGTCCGTTCCGATGGCCGGCATGGTCGCGAGCACGAGATGGGGGAGTTCCGAATGCCCGGATTGCGCAAGCCGCCAGGATGGGCCCTCGCCGGGCAGGAACTCCATGAAGCCCGCCTCGCCCTCGGCGAGCAGCCAGACCGCCTCGCCGGCCTCCGGCCCGCTCCAGGCGACGATATCGTGCATGCCGAGGTCGCGGCAGGCGGCGCGGTTGTCCTCGTAGTGGAGCGGCCGGGCGACGTACCATACGCCCTCGAACTCGTAGGCGATCGCGGCGAGAAGCTCGATCTCGCACGCGGCACCGGGGGCGGTCGCGCCGGGTGGCCCCAGCCGGTAGAAGCCGGCCATCGCTGCCGGCCCGTCGCGCGCTGCGGCCGGGGCGGACAGGGAAACGGCTGCGAGCGCCGCGAGGGTTGCGGCGCGGAGCCGCCGCGTGGATGCCTTGTTCATCTCGGCAGGTCATATAGGGGACGATCGCGGCGGACAAACGGCATGGCCTCGTCGTGGCGCGAGGACGGGATGGGAAGGACAGGATGACGGCTTCGAGCGAGGAGAGACTGGACGAGATCGAACGGCGCATCGCGGCGCTCGACGAGCCGCACGGCCTGATGCGCTTCATCGACGACAATGCCGACCTCGGCGCGGCGCCGGGCGCTGTGGCGGTCCGCTATGAGGCGGCGCGTGGCATCGTCCTCAACCGGACGGGCCTGCCGGGCGCCGCGCGGCTGGCGCTCCACAAGGCGCGCGACCACGCCGAATCCCATGACGCCGTGGCCCTGATGTCGGGCATCTCGCGCGAAATCGCCCGCATCCACGTCTGGCGCGGCGAGACGACGTCGGCGGCGCTCGAACTGCTCCGATCGCTGGTCGAGGCGGACGCCAGCGGCAACCGGGCGGACATGGCGGCGTCGATCGCCGAGTATGGCCGGCTGAACCTCGAGACCGGGCGCTACGAGGCGGCGCTCCGCGTCTTCGACCGCCTGCTCGACGCCGAACGCGGGCTCGCCGCCCATCTGTCGCCGCGCGAACGCTCGCGCGTGCCGCTCAATCGCCGCGAGGCGATGGTCGGCCTCGGCGACTTCGAGCATGCCCTCGACGGCATCGACGCGGTGATCGCGGCGACCCCGGCCGGGTTCCGGCGCGACAACTTCGTGCTGCGCCTGATCAAGGCGCGGAGCCTCGGCGCGCTCGGCCGCGATGCCGAGGCGGCGGCGGCGCTCGCCGAGGCGCAGGGCTTCATGGACATCGATCCGCTCGGCTACGAGGTCAGCGAGAAGAACCTCGTGGAGGGCTTCCTTGCGCGGAAGGCCGACCCGGAAGATGCCCTCGACGCCCTCGAGACGGCGCTCGAGCGCTTCGTCGACGACGACCTGCCGCGCCACGAATTCGATGCCCGGATCGTGCTGGCATCGACGCTCGCCGAACTCGGGCGCCGGGACCGGGCGGAACGCTGCGTCGTCGAGGCGCTGCAGCGCGCCGAGGCGCGCCACCTGCCGGCGATGGGCGATGCGGTGCGGGCCGCGGCGCTGACCTTCTGGCAGGACGGGATGATCGCCGAACTGGCGCCGGGCGACAGCGTCGGCGCCCGCGAGACCGAGGGCGCGCGCTTCCTCATCCTCGGCGCGCTCGGCACCGGCGGCTTCGGCGCCGTGCAGCGGGCGATCGACCTCGCCACAGGCTCCGAGGTGGCGATCAAGAAGCTCCGCCGGCGTGCCGACGCGACGCCCGAGACGATGCGGATCGCGCTCGCGACGGTTCGGAACGAGATCCAGGCCGCGGCGCGGCATTCGAGCCGCTTCGTCGCCCGCACCCGCTACATCCACGTCGAGGGCGACGGCGAGCTGACGCTGGTCCAGGACTTCGTCGACGGACCGACGCTCCGCGCCGCCCTCGCGGACGGCAGCCTGCCGCTCGCCCGGCGGCTGGCGATCGCCGCGACGCTGGCGCGCGCCGTGGCGAAGCTCCACGCCGGCGGGATCGCCCACCGCGACCTCAAGCCGGACAACGTCATCCTCCGGAACGGCCGGCAGCCGGTGCTGATCGACCTCGGGCTCGCGCGCCTGAGCGGCATGGTCGACACCGCGGCCGGGCTCGCGACCGAGTCCTACGCGCCGCGGGAGCAGAAGGAGGGGCGGAGCGAGGAGCGCTTCCTCGGCCGGGAGGACGTCTACGCGCTCGGCAGGATCATCGCCGAGATGACCCGCGGCGAGGTTCCCGATGCGAAGCCGAAGACAGGGCTCTTCGGCTTCGGCCGGAAGCCGGAGGCCGAGGCCGGCAGCGTCGCCGACATCGTCGCCCGCATGACGGTCGAGGACGTGGCGCGGCGCGAGGTCGACCTGCTCGCCATCGCCGACGCCCTCGAGGTGGCGGCGCACGCGGCGGAGAAGGGATAGGGCGGGGCTTAGTCACCGTTTGCGGGAGGGCGCCGACTGGCGACAGCCGACCAACCTACGAAAGGACGAACGGGAACAGGTCATCCCACGTCGGGTTGGCGGACTCGGCAAGGTCGGTGCGGTGCTGATCCGGGACCTCGTACGATGGGGCAGCGGATACGAACGAGGTCCCGCATCTGCGCTGCACCGCTTCGCGCTGCACCGCGTGCGGGACGACAATGGAGTGGGCAGGAACGAGGCGCGGCGTATCACCCACTCGCCCCCAGCGCCGCCGAGGGTTCGCCGGTGCCCGGCTCGCCGCGGAAGACATAGAGCGTGTACTTCTCGGACGGGTTCTTCGACAGGCCGAGCACCCGGACGCGGAGGCTGCTCCGGCCGGTCGCATCGGTGTCGACGCTCGCGAAGGACGCCGCGCCGCCGTCGGCGACCGGGGTCTCGCCCTCGCCGCGATAGACGATGAGGGAGAGCGGCGCGCCCTCGCTGCCATAGACGAGGAAGGCATAGTGGCCGTCCTTCTCGACCGGCACCTCGTAGTCGACGAACTTCTGGAAGCCGTTGTCCTCGACGCCGCGGGCGGTCAGCGAGCCCTCGAAGTTCTGCACGTCGACCACCGCGCCGCCGCCGACCTTGCCGGCGAGACGGGACTTCACGTCCTCGATGACGCTGTTGCGGTGGTTGTCGAACCGCCCGGCGACGCTCGACCAGCGCTGCTCCTCGGCACGCAGGTCGAAGGTGGTGGCCTCGCCGAGCAGCGCCGCCAGCAGGTCGATGCGCTGGGCGAAGTTGCGCATGACGGCGTTCGAGGCGATGCCCTCGGTGGTCTCGACGACGTGCCCGCCGGAGAGGATCGCGACGACCTCGCCGCGGGCGTTGATGATCGGACTGCCGGAAGCGCCCTTGAAGGTCGGCAGGCTGTGCTGGACGAGATAGGCGTGGGTCGGGTCGGTGCCGAACATGAAGAAGTCGGTGACCGAGGTGATGCGACCGTACTGCACGGTCGGCGTCGGCTTGAGCTGGGCCGAGCCCTGCTCCGCGGTGCCGCCGATCGGATAGCCGGCATAGGCGAGCGGCATGCCGGAATCGAGGGCGACGACCTCCTCCTCGTCGGCCCGCGGCAGGATGGGCTGCAGCTCGTCGCCGCGGTCGACCATCAGGAGGGCGACGTCGTAGCCGGTCCGCCGGCCGTCATTGCCGAGCGCGGCGTAGCTCGAGCTCGACGCCTTGGTGTCGGAATCGAACTTCGAGAACAGCGCGTAGCCGTCGTGGATCGTCGCGCCGGTGACGTTGAAGTCGCCGTCGCCGCCGGGCTCGCTGCCGGGCTTGCGGACGATGAGGTCGCCGCCGCTGCCCTTGGTGAGGTTGGCGACGTGGGCATTGGTGGCGAGGATGCCCGGCGCCACCGGCCAGGCGGTGCCCTGCAAGACCTCGCGACCCTGGCGGTCGCGCTGGATCACGGCATAGGCGGCGGCCTTCAGCGTCTCGATGGCCTCGTGGTTGACCATCTCCTTCTGCACGTCCTCGGCGACGGCAGCGACGACCTCGTTCATCGAGGCGAAGCGCTGCTCGGCGAGGATGAAATAGGCGGCGACGCCGGCCGCGACGACCACCAGCCCGGCGGCGACCGAGGCCTGGATGCGCCGCATCCGCTTGATCGACTGGCCGGTGGTCTCGAACTTCGGCTGGATCAGCGTCTGCTCGAGGTCGTCCGCTCCGCCGGCGCTGGCGACGCGCGCCACCAATGTCGGCCCCTGGGCGCCGCCGAAGCGGAGCCTGGCGCCGTCGCGCACCGATTCCCCGGTCCGCGCCGGCGCCCCGTCGACCTCCACGGCGCGCTCGCCGAAGATCTCGATCCTGTAGTCGCCGGTCGGCTGGCGGATGAGCTGACAGTGCTTGCGGCCGACGGCCCGGTGCTCGGGTCCGAAGACCACGTCGGACGTGGTTTCGCGGCCGAAGACGATCGTCTCCTTGCCGGCTTCGAAAACGATCGGTGCATCTTTCGCGCCGTCGGCGGGCGCCGCCCCGGGACCCTTCCAGACGGTGACCCCGGCGGTCGGCTCGATCGTGACGCTGAAATCCATGATCCCTTCCACACTCCCCAGTCGCGGCAGCCCTTGCCAAAGACCATAGCACGAAGGGGGCGCTATCGAGGCTGCTTCGCGCCGGAAACCGGGCGGAACCATTCGCGATGTGTCGCGGGTCACAGGCGAGGCGGGAACACCGCCTCCGGGCGTGCCAAGTGCTTGCGAAGCGGGGGATTTCAGCTAGGCTCAGGCGTCAATCCTGCGGCGGCGGCGGAGTTCGATCGGGTCTGGCCATGGCCTTCGTGCACGGATTCGAAAACGACGTCTTCGTCAGCTACGCCCACGCCGACAACGAGGTGGACGCGCTCGGCGACGCGTGGGTGCATCAGCTCCAGCAGAACCTCCGGATCGCCCTCCGGCAGCGGCTCGGGCGCGGCGACGATCTCAACATCTATTTCGACGCCCGGCGGCTCCAGGGCAACCACCCCCTCGACGAGATCCTCGACAGCGTCAGGAAGAGCGCCGTCTTCCTCGCCGTCGGCTCGCCGAGCTACGTCAACCGCGAATGGACGCGCGCCGAGCTTGCCGCCTTCGTCGCCGTCTCGGACGATCCCGGCCGGCTCTTCGGCCTCGAGCGGCTGCCCCTCGATCCGGGCGATCGCTATCCCGATCCGCTCCACGACTATTTCCGGATCAGCTTCTGGCAGCGCGACCAGAACGAGGCCGACATCCCGCTGACGCTGACGCCGCGGCTCAACACCACGCTCTACTACGTGCGGCTCCAGACCCTCGCCGAGCAGATCCGCGGCCAGCTCGTGCAGATGTCCAACCGCAGCGCCCGGCCGTCGGTCTCCCTCGCCGGGGCGGGCCCGGTTCCCATGCAGCCGGTGCAGCATGGGGCGCCGCCCGCGGCCGCCGTCCCGCCGCAGGCATCGCCGCCCGCCGTGCCGGCCGCGCCGGTGTCGGCCGAGCAGGGACCGCGGCCGGTTCTGGTCGCGCAGGTGACCGAGGACCTCGAATATTACCGCGAGCAGGTGATCAGCCACCTGTCGCAGTTCGACATCCCGGTCTATCCGCTCGACATGTATCCACAGGGCGGCGCCGACTTCAGGGAAGCGGTGATGGCCGACCTGCAGCGCGCCCGGTTCTTCGTGCAGCTCCTCGGGCCATCCGCCTCGCGGAAGCCGCGAGACCTGCCGGAAGGCTACCTCGTCGCCCAGAGCGACCTCGCCGCGCAGGCCGGCGTCCCCATCCTCCAGTGGCGCTCGCCCGACCTCGTCCTCGACACCGTGCCCGATCCGGTCCACCGCGCCTTCCTCGCCGGCGACCGGGTCGAGGCGGTGGGGCTCGAGTCCTTCAAGGCCAAGGTCGTGAGCCTCGCCACCGCGCCGCCGCCGCCCCCGCCACCACCGCCGCCGGCGGAGGACCTGATCCTCGACGCGCCGATCTACATCAACGCCAATCCCGACGACCAGCCGATTGCCGAGGAAGTGTTCGAGAAGGCGCGGAAGCGGCGCCTGCCGCTCGTGCTCTCGCACCCCGTCGGCACCGCCGAGGAGGTCCGCCAGGACTTCGAGCGCAACTGGCGCGAATGCGATTCCGTGGTGCTGATCTACGGCAACGCCCCGCAGATCTGGGTGCGCAACCAGATCATGCTCTACAACAAGCTCAAGCGCGAGCGGGAGAAGCCGCTCCGCGAATTCATCCTGATGAACTGCCCGCCCCAGCAGAAGCCGCCGGTGGGCATCGCGCTGCCCGAGGTCGAGGAGATCGACTGCCGGGAGGGCCTCTCCGCCGAAATCCTCGAGAGCGTGGTGCTGGACCTCGCCACATGACCGCCGCGTTCGGCACGGGGCGCATCGCCTATCCGGGCCTCCGGGCGTTCGGCCGCGAGGAGTTCGACCTCTTCTTCGGGCGCGAGAGCTGCGTCGACGAGATGGTCGACACGCTCGGCCGGACCCGCTTCCTCGCGGTTCTCGGCACATCGGGCAGCGGCAAGTCCTCGCTGGTCCGCACCGGTCTTCTCAACGCCCTGGAGCTCGGGTTCCTCGCCTCCGCCGGATCGACCTGGCGCATCGCCGAGCTCCGCCCGCGCGGCCATCCGATCCGTTCGCTCGCCATTGCACTCCTCGAGGTGCAGGGGAACGCCAGCCCGGACGAGGCCGAGATCGAGATCCTCGCCGCCTTCCTTCGCCGCGGCCCGCGATCGCTGATCGAATGGTCGAGGAGCGGCCACCTGCCGCCCCGGGCCAACCTGATCGTGCTGGTCGACCAGTTCGAGGAGCTGTTCCGCTACCAGGACTATTCCGGCCGCGAGGAGGCCGAGGCCTTCGTCGCGCTGCTGGTCACCGCGTCCCGCGAGGCCGCGCCGATCCATGTCGCGATCACCATGCGCTCGGAATATCTCGGCGCCTGCACGCTGATCGACGGCCTGCCCGAGGTCATCAACCGCGGGCTCTACCTCACCCCGCGGATGAGCCGCGAGGAGTGCCGCCAGGCGATCGTCGGCCCGGCCGAGGTCTGCGGCTTCGGCATCGAGGACCGGCTCGTCAACAAGCTGCTCAACGACCTCACCGACTTCGCCCCGTGGGAGGCGGGGGGCGGCCACGACCAGCAGCGCCGGCTCGGCCGCCGGGCGGACCAGCTGCCGCTGATGCAGCATGTGCTCAACCTGCTCTGGCAGCGGGCGAGGGCGCGGAACGAGACCGACATCGTCCTCACCCTCGACGACTACGAGGCGGCGGGCGGCCTCGGCGGGGCGCTCGACCGCCATGCCGACGAGGTCGCCGCGCGCGTGCCCCCCGAGCACCAGAGTGCCATCGACCCGGTCTTCCG
>JAEZEN010000060.1 GCA_023433185.1 Pseudomonadota bacterium
GCGGTATCCTGCCCGGCGCCCCGTCCGCCCGGGCGCGGTCCCTCCCCTTCGCCCCCTCCCGCATCGCAGCAACTTGACGCTTCGCCCGTGCGCCGCGCATGGTGGCGCGATGATTTCTGCCCTCAAGAGATTCATCGCCGATCTCGACGGAGCCCCGGATCCGGCGCCCATGACGGTCGATCAAGGCCGCCTCGCGGCGGCGGCCCTCCTCTACCACGTCACCGTAATCGACGGACACGTCGGTGACGACGAGCGGACCCGGCTCCGCGACCTGCTGCGCGAGCGTTTCGGGCTCGACGAGGGCGGCCTCGACGAGCTGATGGCGGCGGCCGCGGAGGCGGACAGGCAGGCGGTCGACCTCTACGGCTTCACCAGCGTGCTCAAGCAGCGTCTCGACATCGCCGAGCGCGAGCGGATCATCGCGATGATGTGGGAACTGGTCTACGCCGACGGCAAGGCCCACGAGTTCGAGGACAACCTGATCTGGCGGGTGGCGGAATTGCTGGGCGTCCCCTCCGAGGTCCGGATCCGGCTGAAACAGGCGGCCCGTGCTGATGGCGGTGCCTGACGGTAAGCCTGTCCTCATCGTCCTCCACCAGGAGCATTCCACTCCCGGCCGGGTGGGGCTTCGCCTCGCCGCGCGCGGTCATCCGCTCGACATCCGCCGGCCGCGCTTCGGCGATCCGCTGCCGGAGACGCTGGCGGCCCACGCCGGCGCCGTCGTGTTCGGCGGCCCGATGAGCGCCAACGACCCGGACGACTACATCCGGATCGAGACCGAATGGATCGGTCTGCCGCTCGCGGAGCAGGCACCCCTCCTCGGCCTCTGCTTGGGAGCGCAGATGCTGGCGCGCTTTCTCGGTGCCGCGGTCCGCCCCGACCCGGAGGGCCGGGTCGAGGTCGGCTTCTACACGCTCCATGCCACCGAGGCGGGGCGTGCGCTCCTCCCGTCATGGCCGGACCGGGTGCACCACTTCCACCGCGAGGGTTTCGACCTGCCCGCCGGCGCGACGCTGCTTGCCGAGGGCGAGGTCTTCCGCAACCAGGCCTTCGCCTACGGGCCGGCGGCCTTCGGGCTCCAGTTCCACATCGAACTCACCAATGCCATGGTCGGCCGCTGGACCCGCCGCATCGCCGAACGGATGCACCAGCCCGGCACGCAGCCCGCCGACGAGCACTTCGCCGGCCGGGCTTTGCACGACTGGAAGACGGCCGCCTTCCTGGACGCCTTTCTCGATCTGTGGCTCGCGACCGACCGGCGGGCGGCCTGATCTCGCAATCTGCGAAACGACTCGCAAAATGCGACGCAGCGAAGGTTGGCGGAACACAGGTCCACCCAACATCTCGGGCCCGCGAGATATTGCAGCCACCACATGATGTGCCCGCTCCACGCCTGCGCCTCTGGCAAGCCCCTTGCGATCCTCAATGGCACGCTGGCAACTGGTTCTGCGTAGCCAGCGACCAACTTGGCGGGGAAGACGGGCCGTTGACCCCCGGCTTCGTCTTCCCCGTCAGGTCGCTTCCGTCTAGTTCGTTGCCCGCACCCAGCCCTCGTCGCCGGCCATCGCCGCGGCAAGGTCGAGATACTGGTCGCAACCGGTACCGCAGATCGTCTCGATCCGGTCGAGTTCCAACTGGGCGAGGTCGAGCCGCCCGAGCGCGACATAGCCCTCGCCGAGATATTCCCGGGTGTTGACGTTGTCGGGCTCGAGGGCGAGCGCGCGGTGATAGTAGCCGATGCCCTCCTCGACCGCGCCCGACTTCCGGGTCGCGTAGCCGATCATGGTAAGGACTTCAGCGTCTTCCCTGTCGCGGATCGCCGCGAAGAGCGTGAGGGCACCTTCATGGTCCCCGGCAAGGGCGAGGGCGCGGCCCTGCTCGTAGAGGGTGCGATCGTCGAAGAGCCCCGACTGGGCCTTCTCGCAGATGCCCTTCGCCTTGTTCCACACCATGCCGGCCTTGCAGGTGGTGGTGGAGCCGCCGCCGCTCGAGCCGCCGCCGGAGCCTCCGGTCGAGGCGGCGAGCGCCGGCACGGCAAGGATCAGCGCCGCGGTGGTTGCGGCGCCGAGCGCCAGGAGCCGCAGTCTCGAGCCAGTCGCCTGTCTGTCCATCTGGGCGTTCTCCCTGGAAACGCGGGTTGATCGAGCGGCGCGTTCATCCGCTATAGTCGCACCCTGACGAAACACGAGCGTAGCCGAGCCTATTCGTTCTCACGATGCCGTCGCGCCATCACGAAGTCGTGAAGTCCGCCCTCCGCGAGCACCTTGGCAGGCTGTGGCGCTATGGCGTCGTGCTTTCCGGAAGCCGTGACGGCGCCGACGAACTCGTCCAGGCGACGTGCCTCCGGGCGATCGAGCGGGCCGCCCAGTTCCAGCCCGGCACCCACCTCGACCGCTGGCTGATGAGCATTCTCCATTCGGTATGGGTCAACGATCTCCGGGCGACGCGCTATCGTCGCGGCGAGGGTCTTGTCGACGCCGAGAGCGTCCTGGTGTTCGACGGCGCTGACGCGATCGAAACGAATATCTCGGCGCGTCAGGTGTTGAGACAGGTGCAATCGCTCCCGGAGACCCAGCGCGAAACCGTCTTCCTCGTCTATGTCGAGGGCTTTTCCTATCGCGAGGCTGCCGCGCTCCTCGGAGTGCCGATCGGCACGGTGATGAGCCGGCTCGCCGCGGCGCGGGCCAAGCTCGCCGCGCTCGCTCCGGATGCGCGAGGACCGTGACGCCATGACCATCGACCCCGCCCCGCCGGCCAGCCTCGACGAGGAACTCACCGCCTATCTCGACGACGAACTCGCGGCCGAAAGGCGATCGGCGCTCGAAGCGCGGCTCGCGACCGATGCGACCGCCCGCGATCGGCTGGACTTGCTCCGCCGCGGCCGCCCCGCGGCCCAGGCCTTCGACCTCCTCCTCGCCATGGCACCGGCCGAGCGACTGGAGGGGATGGTCGCAGCGGCCCGGGGCGCGACGGTCGCGCGACGGGGCAGCTTCGGCG
>JAEZEN010000183.1 GCA_023433185.1 Pseudomonadota bacterium
CCTCAGGATTCCCTTGCGCCAGCTTGTCGCTTGCGGTCATCTCCGAGACGACGAGCCCGGCACCGTAAGCGCGCGCGATCTCACGGAACGGCCGATCCGAGATGCCGGACATCGGGGCGAGGAACACCCGATTCGGGATGACGGCCGAACCGATTGCAAGCGGCTCCGCCAAGCGGGTTGCTGGGTCGAGAATGTGCATATTCCTTGGGCAAAACGCCGATTGCCCACATGTTAGTCAGATTGAAGCGAATTTCAAGCCGAATGTATTGCGCTGCAGCAGGGGATGCTAGACGACCCCACATCCACAGGGAAGACAGGGACAGGGGGCACCCGTGGCGAACACCGCAGCACTGATCGTCGCCGCTGGTCGCGGTGAACGCGTCGGCGGAGAAACTCGAAAGCAGTACCGGCAGATAGGTGCAATCTCGATCCTTCGACGATCGATCGACGCCTTCCTCCGGCACCCCGATGTCGACCGTGTGATGGTCGTGGTCGCCCCGGACGATTCGCGGTACGCCGATGTTGCGCCGCGAAATGAACCCCGGCTTATCCCGCCGGCCATCGGTGGCGACACGCGTCAGGAGTCGGTCCGGCTCGGCCTGCGGGCTCTCGCCGCAGCGGCGCCCGACCGGGTTCTGATCCACGATGCCGCGCGGCCCTTCGTGTCGCCCGCCCTGATCGGACGGGTGGTCGCGGCGCTCGATACCGCCGACGCCGTCATCCCCGCGCTGCCGGTCTCGGCGACCCTCAAGGCGGTGGACACCGGCGGCGGCATCACGGCGACCATTCCGCGCGCCGGCCTCTTCGCGGCCGAGACACCGCAGGCGTTCCGCTTTCCCCTGATCCTCGAGGCGCACGAGAAGGCTGCGTCCGCGGCCGCCACGTTCACCGACGATGCGGGGGTTGCGGAATGGGCGGGCATCCCCGTCGCGGTCGTCGCCGGCGACGCCGCCAACACCAAGCTGACAACATCGGAGGACATCGCCATGGCGGACCGTCGCGAACTGGCCGAGGCCGCACTCGCCCTCGGCGACATCCGAGTCGGTACGGGCTACGACGTCCACGCCTTCGGGCCCGGCAACGAGGTCATGCTGGGGGGCGTCGCGATCCCCCATACCCGGGGTGTCGTCGGTCATTCCGACGGCGATGTCGCGCTGCATGCCCTCACCGATGCCATTCTCGGCGCCCTCGCCGAAGCCGACATCGGCTTCCATTTCCCGAACAGCGATCCGGAATGGAAAGGCGCCGCCTCGGAGCGCTTCCTGCGCTTCGCCGCGGATCGGGTGGCCGCGCGCGGCGGGCGGATCGCTCATCTCGATCTCGCGATCATCACCGAAGGCCCCCGGCTGTCCGAGCATCGGGACGCCATGCGGGCCCGGATCGCCGAGATCTGCGGGATCACGCCGGACAGGGTGGGCGTGAAGGCGACGACGAACGAGAATCTCGGCTTCCTCGGGCGCGGCGAAGGCCTTGCCGCCTATGCCAGCGCCACGGTCCGCCTGCCCTTCGAGCCGGGCGCATGACCGATCTCGCCCCCCTCCTCCCGCTCGCCGCCACGATCGTCGCCGCCTGCACCAGGGACGGCCTGCTGCTTGCCACGGCCGAATCCTGCACCGGCGGACTGATCGCGGCGACGCTCACCGAGATTGCCGGCTCGTCCGCCGTGGTCGACCGGGGCTTCGTCACCTATTCGAACGAGGCCAAGACCGGCATGCTCGGCGTCGCCCCGGAACTGATCGGGAGCGTCGGTGCGGTGAGCCGGGAGGTGGCGATCGCCATGGCCGAGGGCGCGATCGGCGCCTCGCGCGCCGACATCGCCGTGGCCGTGACGGGGATCGCCGGGCCGGGCGGTGGATCGGCGGAGAAGCCCGTCGGGCTCGTCCATATCGCGGTGGCCGTCCGCGGCGGCGACACGACGCACGCTGCCCGGCAATTCGGCGACATCGGGCGGGCTGCCGTCCGCCAGGCGACCGTCAAGGCGGCGCTGGAGATGGTGCAGGCGGCCTACGCGGCCCCGTAGACCGCGTCGGCGCGCGCCTCGAAGGCCTCGGCGAACTTCCGGAAGGCGCGGTCGAAGATGGTCCCCATGACCATGCCGAGCGCCGCCGAGCGGAATTCGTAGTCGATGGTGAAGTGAACCGCGCTGTCGCCCCGCCCGTGCGGCTCGAAACGCCAGACGTTCTCCAGATACTTGAACGGCCCGTCCAGATATTCGACGCGGATCGTCATGTCGTTGCGTTCGAGGGCGACCTTGGTCGTGAAGGACTCACGGATGAACTTGTAGGCGACGGTCATCGTCGCGACGAGCACCTCGCGGCCCTCCTCCTCGCGGCGCGAATGTACGACGAGGCTTTCGCAGAGGGGCACGAAACCCGGATAGGCCTCGACGTTGGCGACGAGGTCGAACATGTCCGTTGCGCTGTGCCTGACGCGGCGCGTCGTGGTGAACTGGGGCATCGACGGTCCCGGCTGCGCCTCAGTTGCCCTGGCGGGCGAGCCGCGCCGCCCGGAGGCGCGAGAAATCCTCGCCGGCATGGTGCGACGAGCGGGTGAGCGGGCTCGACGAGACCATGAGAAAGCCCTTGGCATAGGCGATGGTCTCGTACGCCTTGAACTCTTCCGGCGTCACGTAGCGGGCGATGGGATGGTGCTTCCGCGTCGGCTGGAGGTACTGGCCGATCGTCAGGAAATCGACGTTCGCCGCGCGCAGGTCGTCCATCAGCTGGAGGACCTCGTTCCGCTCCTCGCCGAGACCGACCATGATGCCGGACTTGGTGAATATCGTCGGGTCGAGTTCCTTCACCTGCTGGAGCAGGCGGAGCGAGGTGAAGTAGCGCGCCCCCGGACGCACCTTGAGGTACTTCGAGGGAACGGTCTCGAGGTTGTGGTTCAACACGTCCGGCTTCGCCGCCACCACGACCTCGACGGCCCCGTCCTTCCTGAGGAAGTCCGGCGTCAGGATCTCGATGGTCGCCCGGCTGGCGCCGCGGATGGCGGTGATCGTTGCGGCGAAATGTGCCGCCCCGCCGTCGTCGAGGTCGTCGCGGTCCACGGAGGTGACGACGACATGCTCGAGACCGAGCTTGGCGGTGGCGTCCGCCACCTTGGCCGGCTCGTCGGCGTCGAGGGCGCCGGGGATGCCGGTGCGGACGTTGCAGAACGCGCAGGCGCGGGTGCAGGTGTCGCCCATGATCATGAAGGTCGCGTGCTTCTTCGACCAGCACTCGCCGATATTCGGGCAGCCCGCCTCCTCGCAGACGGTGACGAGGCCATGCTCGCGGACGATTCCGGTGGTCTCGCGATAGACCGGCGAGCCCGGCGCCTTGACGCGGATCCATTCCGGCATGCGGAGGACCGGCGCGTCGCGGCGGTGGGCCTTCTCGGGGTGGCGGGGCCGCGCCCCGCGGCTCTCGAGCGTATCGATGACGACGACCATCAGCGCAGCGCTTTTCCCTTGTGCGGCCTCATTGCCCCGCCCCCATATAGGCCATCCCCGCGGCGGCGACCAATGCGCTGCGGACAGGTCTCGGTGGCCCCTGGCTCAACCCTTGGCCGGCGCACGCGTGACGAGGGCCGTGATGCCGGCCACGATCAGCCCGAGGATCAGCCCGAAGACCACACCGAGGATCACCGGCACCAGTAGCGCGGCGATGCCCGTCGCCGGCGCGCCGTTGTAGGTGATCGCGACGGCGCCGGGGGCCACGAGGTTGACAAGCCAGGCGGCGACGCCGAGCGCGACGCAGATCAGGAATACGAGCCGGAAGGCTCTCCGTGCCGGTGACATGGACCTTGCCTCCTGCGGTTCAGGTGATGATGCGGGCGATGATGATGACAATGATCGCGCCGACGATCGCGATGATCACCTGGTCGATGAACTGGTTGCCGGTGTTGAGCTTGAGATTGAGCTGGCGCGCGAGGAAGCCGCCCACGAAAGAGCCGAGAAGGCCGGCGATCAGCCAGCCGATGATGCCGCCACCACCGCCGACGATGACGCTGGCGATGAATCCGGCGATCAGGCCGATGACGATCCAGGCGACGATGGCTCTGGTCTGCTCGTTCATGCTGCTTCCCCCGTCGACGCCGCCATGATGTGGCTCCGGTGACGACTGTAGCGCGGATTGCTCCGGACCAAAATGC
>JAEZEN010000200.1 GCA_023433185.1 Pseudomonadota bacterium
ATCTTGTTCCGCCCGAAGAGAAGCACCACCACAAGGATGACGATAAGCAAGTGCCAGATGCTGAGAGAACCCATCAGCTTGCTCCAAACTCTTCCCGCTGGCCGCGACTATCGCAGACCGCTGCGCCCGCCGCAAACCCAAACACCCCGTCGTCGCCTCCACGCATTTAGGCAAACCTCATGCCGAAGGCAAACCCGTGCCAGCCTCCTCGGGAGCGCTGTCCTCGGCCGCCTCGGCCAGTTCCGCGCGGAAGGCATCCTCCTCGAGCGGGTCTTCATCGGGAGCCAGTTCATCACCCGAATGCGGCTCAGGTATGGAGAAACCGGCGGGAATCCGGCTGTCGAGGAGGCCCGCCCCCTTGAGTTCCTCGACGCCCGGCAGGTCGCCGACGCTGTCGAGCCCGAAATGGGCCAGGAACCCCTCGGTGGTACCATACGTCACAGGGCGCCCCGGCGCCTTCCGCCGGCCGCGCATCCGCACCCAGCCCGTCTCCAGAAGGAGGTCGAGCGTCCCCTTCGAGGTCGCGACGCCGCGGATGTCCTCGATCTCGGCGCGCGTCACCGGCTGGTGATAGGCGATGATCGCGAGCGTCTCCATGGCCGCGCGCGACAGCTTCTTCTGCTCCACCGCGTGGCGCGACAACAGGAACGACAGGTCGCCGGCGGTGCGGAAGCACCACTTGCCCGCCACCTGGACGAGGTTCACGCCGCGGGTCTGAAAGACCTGCTGGAGGTCGCGGAGATGGCCCTGGATGTCGGTGCCGTCGGGCAGGCGGGCGGCGAGCTCGTCGGCGGACAGCGGCTCGGCGGAAGCGAAGAGCAGCGCCTCGATCATGCGTTGCGCCTGACGCCGGTCCTCGGGCGACTGGCCCTCGGCCGCGGCGTCGTTGTCGACGGCGATGACGACGGCGGCGTGGTTAGCCATGTCCGGGCTCCGAAATGTCTGGCGGAAGGGGGGCGGCCGCCACGCGGTCGCGGATATAGAGAGGGGCGAAGGGCTCGTGCTGGCGCAGCATGACCTTGCCCTCGCGGACCAGTTCGAGGCTCGCGCCGAAGGCGCTCGCGGTGATCGAGGAGCGCAGCTCGACCGTCATGTAGGGCGACAGGAAGGCCTCGAGCGGCGTCCATTCGGCGATCCGCCCGACCATCCGGGCGAGGACCTCGCGCGCGTCGTTGAGCGACCACACGGCCCGTCGCCGCATGTGGACGACCGAGATCGCCGTCTCCTGGCGCCGCACGGCGTAGGCGCTGAGGAGATCGTAGAGGCTCGCCGAGAACGCGCTCCGCCGGACGATCTCGATCGGTTCTGGCGCGCCGCGGTCGAAGACATCACGGCCGAGACGGTTGGAATTGGCGAGGCGGGCCGCCGCCTCGCGCATCGCGTCGAGACGCTGGAGGCGGAAGGCGAGCGCTGCCGCCATCTCCTCGCCGCTCGGCTCCTCTTCCTCCTCCTGCGGCAGGAGAAGCCGCGACTTGAGGTAGGCGAGCCACGCCGCCATGACGAGATAGTCGGCGGCGAGTTCGAGCCGGAGCTTCCGCAGTTCCTCGATGAAGGCGAGGTACTGCTCGGCGAGGGCCAGGATCGAGATCCGCGTGAGATCGACCTTCTGGCTCCGCGCCAGGGCGAGCAGGAGGTCGAGCGGCCCCTCGAAGCCCTCGACGTCGATCATCAGCGCCGGCTCGGCCGCGGGCGGCGGCGTGATCGGCGGGGTGTCCCACATCTCGGCCTGGGCCGGGGTGCTGTCGCTCATTGGCTCAGGCGCCCGCCGCGACCGGCGTGAGAAGCGCGTCGAACTCGGCCCGGCCCGCCGTGCGGTCGAACGGCTCCGGCGCGCCGACCGAGGCCATCATGGCTTCGACCCGCGCGGCCGCCCTGCCGGCGAGCGTCGGCGCCACGTCGGCAATCGCCCGCATGTCTTCCATCCGGCCGGAACAGTGGAGCACGATGTCGCAACCCGCCTCGAAGATCGCCTTGCCTCGCTCGCGATGGTCGCCGGCGAGCGCGTTCATCGAAACGTCATCGCTGAACAGAACACCGTCGAAACCGATTCGCCCACGGATGATATCGCGAATAAGGATCGCCGACGTGGTGGCGGGATGGGCCGCGTCGATGGCTGTGAACAAGGTGTGGCTGGTCATCGCCGCCGGCAGCCGGGCCAGCGCCCGGAAGGGCGCGAAATCCGTCGCCTCCAGCGTCGCAAGGTCGGCATCGACCAACGGCAGGGCATAGTGGCTGTCGACCAGCGCCCTGCCCTGCCCCGGAATGTGCTTCACGACCGGGACCACGCCGCCGGCCATCAGCCCCTCGGCGACGGCGCGCCCCAGCCGTGTCACGCGGTCGGGGTCGCCGCCGAAGGAGCGGTCGCCGATCGCCTCGCTGGCCCCCGGCACGATCGCATCGAGGACCGGCGCACAGTCGATGGTGATGCCGACGGCGCCGAGGTCGTCCGCCATCAGCCGGCCGTGGAGCCAGGCCGCCCGCGCCCCGGCCTCGGGGTCGCGGCCGGCGAGAGCGCCGATCGTCCCGGCGGACGGGTATTCTGGCCAGTTCGGTGGCCGGAGGCGTCGCACCCGTCCGCCCTCCTGGTCGATGAGGATGGGGGCGTCCGGACGGCCGACGGCGTCCGTGAAGCTGTCGACGAGCGCCCTTACCTGCGCCGGGGTCTCGCAGTTCCGCTTGAAAAGGATCAGCCCGAGCGGTTGCTCGGCAGCGAAGAACGCCTTCTCCTCGTCGTCCAGTTCGGTCCCCGTGCAGCCGGAGACGAACGCCTTGATCGCCATGATGACGCGCTCCGTCGCCTCCTGGAGTGGCCGCTAGCGGGCGAGGATGCAGTCCCCGCCCGCGGCCTTCAGGTCGTTGCATAGCCGGGTCGCGTCGCCGTCGGCGAACGGACCGACCCGCACCCGGTAGTACACGCCCCGCTCGCCGAGGTCGGCGCGCACGATGCGCGGCTGGAAGGCCCCGAGAATGCTCGGGTAGCGCTGCTGCAGGCTGCGATAGGACGAGAGTGCCGCCTCCTCCGAGCGCTGCGCCGCGACCTGGACGAGCACTCCGCCGGCGGCGGGCGCAGTGCCGGCAGCCAGGTCGATGGGCTCGTTGTTGTCCGTCCGCGTCGCGACCTGCTGCTGGGGCGGCGGCTGGGGCGCTGCCGCGGGCTGTGCCGGAGGTTCGGGAGGGGCCGGGGTCGGCAGGGGCTCGGGCTCGGGTTCGGCCTGCGCCGCGTTTGCCTGGGCCGGCGGCTCCGGCGCGGCCTGGGGCTGGCTGAGCGGGTCGAGGTTGACCGAAAGGTTGCCGCCTTCGAGGACGCTGTCCATCTCGCTTCGCGGCAGTTCGGGAAGGAAATCGTCGGCGGCGGCGAGGTCGGAGTCGAATGTGTCCGGCAGGGCGTTCCCGTCCTCGTCGATGCCCGTGGCTTCGCTGCTGATAATCGTGCCGTCCGGCTTGACGACGACGGTCCGCACCATGCGCGGCCCGATTTCGGACTGGGCCTCCTCGCCCGGCAGGGGCGGAAAGCCGCTGCTGGCGACCGTGGTCTCGCCGTCGGCGCCATCGCCGGCGATGGGCTGATCGATCCCGGGGCCGCCGGGAATGATGACCCGCGAGATCGGATTGTCGGACACCGAAGCGTCGTCCGCCGGAATGCTGCCGATCTCCGATTCGCCGGTGACCAGCCGCGTATCGTCGCCGGCGCCGGACTCGCCGACACGATCGTAGATCAGCTTGCTCTGCGAATCGGAATCGGCCCCGCCATTCGGCGCCTCGGGCGCCACCTTCGTCGGACCGCCTTCGGCCAGGATGATCGGCGGCGGTGAACCGGCGCCGCCGTCGCCGCGGAACAGGAAGACCGCAGCGCCGCCCACGGCGACCACCGCCAGCACCCCGGCGACGAGCGCGAAGACGCGCCCGGAGCGTCGGCGTCCGCGCAATTCCTCCTCGGGAAACGGCGGAAACTCGTCATCCGGTCCGTATTCGTCGAGGTCGAGATCGTCGAGGGTGAACTCGTCCTCGAAGGGACCGTCCTCCCCCGACAGGTTGCCGAGATCGAGGGCGTATTCCTCCTCGGGCTCCGGGCGACCGTAGTGCGGTTCCGGCTCCGGACGGCGGCGCACCGGGGCCGGCGGCGGAGGCGGCGGCGCCACAGCGGCGGGGCGC
>JAEZEN010000238.1 GCA_023433185.1 Pseudomonadota bacterium
ACCAGCGTCGGCAGCGGCCCGATGCGGTCGACCAGCCAGCCGAAGCCGAGGCGGCTCGCGACGCCGGCCGCGAGCATAACCGAGAGCATCTCGGCCCCGCGGGCCGGACCGTAGCCGAGGTCCGTGCAGAGCGAGACGATGTGGACCTGGGGCATCGCCATGGCGAGGCAGCAGGCGATGCCGGCGACGACGAGGAGCGCCTGGAGGAGACCCGGGGTCAGACCACCGAAGTCGGCCGGCCGCACCGAAGCCGCCGCGGCGCTGCCGCGCGGCGCCGCGTCGGGGGCCTTTCGCCGCAGCAGGAGCGCCAGCGGCGGGATGGTGGCGAGGCAGAACAGCCCGATGCCGAGATGGGTGGCGCGCCAGCCGGCCATCTCGACGAAGTGCTGGATGACCGGCGGCCAGACGGTGCCGGCGAGGTAGCTCCCGCACGAGGCGATGCCGACCGCGATGCCCCGGTATCGGAGGAACCAGCGCGAAACGTCGGCGATCACCGGCCCGAAGGTGGCGGAGCTGCCGAGGGCGCCGACGAGGACCCCATGGACGATGGCGAACTGCCACAGCGTCGCCGAGCGCGAGGCGAGCATGTAGCCGGCGCCGAGCGCGGCGGCGCCGATCCACAGCGGCACCGCGAGACCGAGGCGGTCGGTCAGGCGCCCCATGACGATGCCGCCGGCGGCGAAGCCGAGCATGAGCAGCGTGAAGGGCAGGCTGGCGCCGGCGCGGGCGACCCCGAACTCGGCCTCGACCGTCGGCATGACAACGGCGATCGACCACAGGCCGACCCCGCCGATGGCGCTGATCAGCACCGAGACCGCGAGCCGAAACCATGCGTAGCCCGTATCGGCGCTGTCCTCGCTCATCGCAATCCCGGATGATGCCGGACGGTCCGGTCGGATCGGCACCCGTCGCGGCAATGCACGACCGGCGGCCGGACTGCAAGCGTCATGCGGCCGACGCCGTGCCGACGCGGCTGCAGGCATGATGCTCGCTCGGGCGGATGTCGGCGCCGGGCGAGCCGCCGACTGTACCTGTCGCATTGCGGCGGGGCGGCCCTTGGGCGCCGCCGGGACCCCTGCTACCACCGCGGCCCAGAGCGGAACGCAAGGAGCCTGCACGGTCGGGCCGGAGGAGAGCAGCCATGGACAGGGTACGTGTGGGCCTGATCGGCACGAGCGGCTGGGTGGAGCAGATGTACGTGCCGAGCCTTGCGAGCCACCCGGCGGTCGAGGTGGTCGCCGTCTGCGGGCGGAACCGCGACCGCGCCGGCCTGATCGCCGCGCGCCTCGGCGGCGCCCGCGTCTTCGCCGACTGGCGCGAGATGATCGCCGCCGGCGGGCTCGACGCAGTGATCATCGTCGTCCCCGACGACCTGCACCCCGCGATGGCCGAGGCTGCGGCGGCGGCGGGCCTCCACGTCATGTGCGAGAAGCCGCTCGCCAATTCGCTGCCCGAGGCGCACGCCATGACGGAAGCGGTGCAGGCGGCCAAGGTCGTCAACCTGGTGCTCTTCACCTGGCGCTGGCAGCCGCACTGGCGCTACGTGAAGCATCTCGTCGACACCGGCCATGTCGGCCGCGTGCTCCGCGCCCGGCTGTCCTTCTTCGAGGGCATCTCCTTCGGCCCCGGCTACAAGTGGCGCTTCGACGGACGCCGCGGCTCGGGCACGGTCGGCGACCTCGGCTCGCACATGATCGACCTGGCGCAGTGGCTGACCGGCGAGGACGTCGTCACCGTCAGCGCCGACTTCCGCACCTTCGCCGACCAGTCGCGGGAGGCCGATCCGGCGCCGCTGCCGGTCAGCGATTCGTGCTTCATCGCGCTCGGCATGGCGGGCGGCGCGCAGGTTCTTGCCGACGTGAGCTCGGCGAGCTTCATGGCCGACCGCGACTGCCTGGTGACGGTGGAGATCCACGGCGACGGGGGCACCATCGAGGGATCGCACCGCTTCATCGGCGCCGAGGCCGGGGTGACGCTGAAGGCGGCCCGCGTCGGCGATGCGCGCTTCACCGACCTCGTCGTGCCGGCCGAATACTATGCCGGCGGCGTCGACCCGGTCGCCGTCTTCGACCCCTACGTCAAGCAGTCGGCCGGGGTCCGCGCCTTCATCGACGCCATCGTCGCCGGCCGCCCGGCGGTGCCGGACTTCGCGGAGGGGCTCAGGGGGCAGCGCGTCGGCGAGGCGGCGAAGCTGGCCGCCGCCGAGGGGCGGGTGGTGCGGGTGTAACCGGCCCCTTGGCGTTGCCTCACGCCGCGCTGGGCCGGGCGCCTTCGGTCATCACCGCATAGAGCGCCGCCCTGTCGGCCGAGGCGCGGAGCTTGGCCGCGACGCCGGGCTCGCGGAGATGGCGCGCGATACGGGCGAGCGCCTTCAGATGATCCGCCCCGGCGCCCTCGGGCGCCAGAAGGAGGAAGACGAGATCGACCGGCTGGTCGTCGAGGGCCTCGAAGTCGATCGGCTTCGGCAGCCGCGCGAACAGCCCGAAGATGCGGTCGAGGCTCGCGAGCTTGCCGTGCGGGATGGCGATGCCGCCGCCGACCCCGGTCGAGCCGAGCTTCTCGCGCTGCAGCAGCGTCTCGAAAATCTCGCGCTCGGGAATGCCGGTGAGTTCGGCGGCCTTCTCGGCGATCGCCTGGATCGCCTGCTTCTTGCTGTTGGCCTTCAGCGAGCCGATCACGGCTTCGGGCTTGATGAGATCGCCTAGGTCCATCATCGACAATTCAAACCGTTGTCCCCTCGGGCCGGGCCTTTGGCTTCCGGCACGCTATACTCAGCGCCCGTCCGGGTCACCCACGTTGTCGAGTGACGGATCAATCCAGCCGATATGGCCGTCGGTCCGGCGGTAGACGACATTGATGCCACCGTGGCCGGCGTTGCGGAAGACAACCACCGGGAGATCGGAAAGGTCCATCGCGGCCACCGCGTTCGCGACCGTCATCGTCTCGAGCTGGGCCGTCTCCTCGGCGATGATGGTCGGCGCGTAGTCGACCCCGACATCCTCCTCCTCGTCGAGCGAGGCGATGACATAGCTCGCCGCCGGCACGGTCTCGGCGCGATTGACGGGCCGGTGATCCTTGAGCCGCCGATGGTAGCGGCGAAGCCGCTTCTCGATGCGGTCCGCGGCAATGTCGAGGCTCTGATGGGCCTCCTGGGCCCGCCCCGTCGCCTGCAGCACGATGCCCGTGTCGAGATGGAGCGTGCAGTCGGTGCGGAACCAGGGGCCCTCGCGCTCGAGCACGATCTGGCCGCCGAAGCCGCCGTCGAAATACTTGGCGAGCGCGCCATCGAGGCGCTCCCCCGCGTGAACGCGGAAGGCGTCGCCGATGTCGAGATTCTTGCCTGATATGCGCAATGCCATGGGAGCTTCGAACCTTCTCCGTCGTTCGGTTCTATCGAGCGCCGGAGCGCTCATTGGCCCGCGCCATGGACGGCGCCGTCGAAGCGCGGAACCTGCAGGCGCGTCGTAGAGAAACGGCCTGCCACCCCGGCTCGTCGATGGGCGCGGTTCTATGGGTGGCGCATCGACAAGTCAACCGACCGACCGCCGGCGGCCACGGCCTTGTGGATGACCGCTCATGCGGTGGCCAAGCCGCGCCGCTCGCGTTCCTCGCTCGCGGCGAGCTTGTCGCGGCGGCGCTGGACCGATGAGGGGATGCGCAGGGCCTCGCGGTACTTGGCCACGGTGCGCCGCGCGATGTCGATGCCCGAATCGCGGAGCACCTTGACGATCGTGTCGTCGGACAGCACGGCATCGGGCGCCTCCTCGTCGATCAGCCGCCGGATGCGATGACGCACCGCCTCCGCCGAATGGGCGTCCCCGCCGCCGGCCGAAGGAATCGCGGCGGTGAAGAAATACTTCATCTCGAAGATGCCGCGGCTGGTCGCGATGTATTTGTTCGACGTCACCCGCGACACGGTCGATTCGTGCATGCCGATCGCTTCGGCGACGGTCTTGAGATTGAGGGGACGGAGGTGCTGGACGCCCTCGGCGAGGAACCCGTCCTGCTGCCGCACGATCTCGCTGGCGACCTTGAGGATGGTGCGCGCCCGCTGGTCGAGGCTCTTGACCAGCCACTTGGCGGTCTGCAGGCAATCGCTGAGATAGGCCTCGTCCTGGTCGTTCCTCCGGCCCGCGTTGACCTTGGCATAATAGGTCTGGTTGACCAGCACCCGAGGCAGCGTGCCGGCGTTGAGCTCGACGTGCCAGCCCCCGTCCGAGGCCGGACGAACGAGCACATCGGGAATGACCGGCTGCACGACGGATTCGCCGAAGGCATTGCCCGGCTTGGGGTTGAGGGCGCGGATCTCGGCCAGCATCTCGGCGAGATCCTCGGCATCGACCGCGCAGAGCTTCATGAGCGCGGCATGGTCGCGCCGGGCGACCAGGTCGAGATGGGCGACGAGCGCCGCCATGGCCGGGTCGTAGCGGTCGCGCTCGCGGAGCTGGATCGCGAGGCACTCCGCGAGATCGCGGCCGCCCACCCCGGATGGCTCGAAGCCCTGGACGAGGGCGAGCGCATGTTCGGCCGCCTCGGCCGAGGCGCCGAGCCGCGCGGCGACATCGGCGAGGTCCGCCCGGAAGTAGCCGGCCTCGTCGATCTCGCTGATGATGGCCTGACCGAGGAGGCGCAGCACCGGATCGACCGTCGCCAGGCCGAGCTGGTCCGAAAGATGGTCGGCAAGCGATTTCTCGCCCGCAACGAAGGCTTCGAGATTGTAGTCGTCGGAACTCACCGTCGCCCGGGTCGGCGCCGCCGACCACGATTCGGCGGGCAGCGTCGGCGCCGTCTCGACCGCCGCGCGTCCATGGTCGTCCTGGTAGATATTGGCGAGGTCGGTATCGAGCTTGGCCTCGATCGCCGCGCCTCCCTCGAGGCGGGTTTCGAGCCACTCGGGACCATCGTCGCGCTCCGCGGGGGCGTGCGTCTCGCCCTCCAGGCCCTCGGCGTGATCGCGGTCGCGATCGCCATCCCCGCCGCCCTCGTCCTCGGCCCGCTCCAGCAGCGGGTTGCGTTCCAGCTCGGCGTCGACATAGGCCACGAGGTCGAGGTTGGAGAGCTGCAGCAGCTTGATGGCTTGCATCAGCTGCGGCGTCATCACCAGCATCTGGCTCTGGCGAAGCTCTATACGCGGGGAAAGCGCCATGACGCGAGTGCGAACGCTCCGGATTGGTCCGAAAATTGCTTGTACGGACTCTTTGGTACCCGAAGCAGATGGCCGATTAAAGCGTAAATTGCTCCCCGAGGTAAAGCCGCCGCACCTCGGGGCTTTCCACGACTTCGTCCGGCTGGCCCTCGAACAGCACCGTGCCGGAGTGGATGATGTAGGTGCGGTCGATCAGGCCCAGCGTCTCGCGGACATTGTGGTCGGTGATGAGCACGCCGATGCCGAGGCTGGTGAGATGGCGCACCAGCGCCTGGATGTCGCCGACCGCGATCGGATCGACGCCGGTGAAGGGCTCGTCGAGCAGCATGAAGGCGGGGCGGCTGGCGAGGGCGCGGGCGATCTCGCAGCGCCGCCGTTCGCCGCCGGACAGCGACATCGCGTTGTTCTTGCGGAGGTGGCCGATGTGGAACTCGTCGAGCAGGGCGTCGAGCTGGTCCTCGCGATTGCGCCGGTCCGGCTCGACGACCTCGAGGACGGCGCGGATGTTCTGCTCGACGCTGAGGCCGCGGAAGATCGAGTTCTCCTGCGGCAGGTAGCCGATGCCGAGCCGCGCCCGCCGGTACATGGGCAGGTGGGTGACGTCGTGTCCGTCGAGCTCGACCGTCCCGTAGTCGGCCTTCACCAGTCCGGTGATCATGTAGAAGATGGTCGTCTTGCCGGCGCCGTTCGAGCCGAGGAGGCCGACGGCCTCGCCACGCGCCACGGCGATGCTCGCGCCGTGGACCACCTCGCGGCCGCGATAGGACTTGCCGAGACCGTGGGCTACCAGCCAGCCCCGGCCGCCTGCGTCGGGGACCAGCCGCGACGGCGGCGCCAGTTCGCGGTTCGCCGGGCGCGCCGACCCGTTGCCCGTCCTCTGCGGGGTCTTTCGGCCGAAAAGGCTCGTCAGGCTCAAGCGCAGCTCCCTTTGCCCCCACGGGGCAATAAGCGTTCGCGCGCCCGGTGTCGAGATCGGTTGATGATCAGTTGGTGGCCGGGGCCGCGCCGTCCCCCTGGCCGTCGCCGGCCTTGTTCTTCTTCACGTCGGGCGTGATCACCATGCGGATCGTCTTGCCCGGCGTCTGCTCGACCCGCGCGTTGCCGGTCGCCATGTCGATCACGAGGCGGTCGGCCGCGAGCACGTCCTTGCCCTGGCTGAGCACCACATTGCCGGACAGGACGATGGTCTGCGCCTTGTTGTCGACCACCGCCTGCGAGCCTGTGACCGTCTGCTTGCCCGAATTGACGTAGACCGTGCCGGTGGCCTCCATGCGATTGAAGCCGCTCTGGTCGCCCGCCTCGGAATCCTTGCTCGAGAACAGCTTGATCTGCGCCGCCTTCATCGTGGTGTCGCCGCGCCGGACCGTCACCCCGCCGGAGAAGGTCGAGATGCGCTGGTCGTCCTCCTCGACGATCTCGAGGGTCTTGGCATCGACCTCGATCGGGCCGTCGCCCTTCTTGCTGAAGCCGGTGAAGAGATCGGTCGACTGGGCGTGGGCCGGCAGCGCGGCGAAGAGCGTCGCGGCGAGCAGCGCGGGCAGGAGAAGGCGGGTTCTGGTCATGTCGCTCCGTCCGAGGCTGGTTCCGTGATCTCCGGCAGCGCGTCTGGCGCAGGACCGGCGGCGCTCGCCGCGGCCGCTCCCCCGCCCTCCTCCTCAGGAGGCGCGTAGCGGACCTTGACGTTGCCGCGGAAGAAGATGTGCTTGCCGCGATCGAGCACCTCGATGCTGTCCGCGGTGATCCGGCCCTCCTTGCCGCCGAGGTCGACGCCGCTATCGGAGAAGACCGTGCCCTTCTCGATGTCGATGTCGGCATGCTCGAGGCGTCCGGTATAGCCGTTGGTCGTCGTGATATCGATGCCGCCGTCGAGCGTCAGCTTCTGCGTGTCGGCATCGTAGACGCCGGCCTTTGCGAGGAGGTGGGCACGCACGTCGTCGGCCACGGCGAACCGCGCATCGATCGTCTCGAGGTTCACCACCTTGGGGTTGCCGAGCGCCTGCACCGCCGTGGCGGCAGTGACCTCGTAGGCCTGTCTGGTGCCTTCGAAGCCCGAGATATGCGGCTTGTCCATCGTGATCTCGCGCGTATCGAGATTGATGCTGGAGAGCGTCAGGGCCGGCAGGCCGTCGCCGCCGCCGCGGTTGAGGGCCATGACGAGGAAGAACCCCGACACCGAGAGCAGCGCGAGCGCCGGCAGGCCGAACTTGAGCAGCCGCACGTGGCGCGAGTGTCGCGCCGCCTTGTCGTAGTAGACCGCGCCGCGCTCCTTGGTCGGGTCGAAGCGGATGTTGCGCTCGCCCGCCGCGGCGGCAGCGCGGGCCGCGGCGGCCTGGCCGCCCGGCACGTAGGCCCGGGTCTGGACCGGAACGGGCAGGGTCTCCGGAGGGGCATCCCAGGCGTCAGGGTCGCCCTCGCCGGGCGGTGGGTCCTCCGGCTCGTACCAGGAGGCCTCGCCGGCGGGCCCGACCAGGGCAGCCTCGTCGCCGGGATAGGACTCCTCCTCCGGCCGGGGCGATGCCTCCCGGGGCGGCGCGGCGGCGCGCACCCGGTCCTCGTACCACAGCGGCTCCTCCTCCTCTCGCGCCGGCGACTCGGCCCAGTAGGCTTCGTCCTCGGGCGGGTAGGCGCTGTCGCGGGACGGGGCTGGCGGCTCCCGGTCGTCGTCCTCGGGCGGGCGCCTCGACGCCCGCGACTGATAGAAGTAGTCCGTCATCGTCTCGGCCACCTGACCGCCGGGAGCTACCGCGTCATTGTGGACTTATAGTGGCCGCAGCGCGGCCTCCCGGCAATCCGTACCGCCCGCCGACCCTCAGTGGGCGAAGATGTCGTCGCCTTCCCAGCCCGACAGGTCGAGGAGCGCCCGCGCCGGGAGGAACCCGAAGCAGGCATCGGCGAGCTCGGCCCGGCGCTCCCGCACCAGCCGGCGATCAAGCTCCGCCTTGAGGGCATGGAGGTAGAGGACATCGGAGGCAGCGTAGGCGAGCTGGGCGTCGCTGAGGGTCTCGGCCGCCCAGTCCGAACTCTGCTGCTGTTTGTTGAGGTCGATGTCGAGGAGATCCTTGACCAGGTCCCGCAGGCCGTGGCGATCGGTGTAGGTGCGGGTCAGCCGCGAGGCGATCTTGGTGCAGTAGACACGCGTCGTCATCACCCCGAAGGTCTTGAAAAGAAAAGCGACGTCGAAGCGGGCATAGTGAAAGATCTTGATCCGGCGGTTGTCGGAGAGGAGGGCGACGAGGTTCGGCGCCTCGCGCTGCCCGGCGGCGATCTGGACGACATCGGCGCTGCCGTCGCCCGGCGAGAGCTGGACGACGCAGAGCCGGTCGCGGGTGATGTTGAGACCCAGGGTCTCGGTATCGATGGCGACACGCTCGCCATAATGGAGGAGGTCGGGCAGATCGCCCTTGTGGTAGCGTATGGTCATCGTCACCCGCGATCTCTCGAAACTGCTGTCGGCTCCCGCCTTCATAGCCGCCCGGCCTCAAGAACGCGACCACTCCCTTGCCGTTCTCTTCCCGCGGGCTTCGCGGTGCGTTTGCGCTGCGGTGCCCGTTGACAAGCACCGGCCCCCCCAATAGGTATCGGCGGCCCCTGCCCAGGTGGCGGAATTGGTAGACGCGCACGGTTCAGGTCCGTGTGCCGCGAGGCGTGAAGGTTCGAGTCCTTTCCTGGGCACCATCAATCACCGGAGGTGGTTGATTTCCTCGCGGAACAGGTGCCGTCGCCCGCTCAGCGGCCCGCAGTGACAGCTTGCTGCATTCGGGGCTACCAGCGCTGAACAAGAC
>JAEZEN010000257.1 GCA_023433185.1 Pseudomonadota bacterium
GCCGCCGAGCGCCGCGAGATCGACCGGGGCGACGGCACCGCCCCGGTCGGGGGCCGCCACCTCGCCGCGCATCATCTCGATGATCAGGACGAGCAGCGCGCAGGCGAGCCCCACCGCGGCCACGGTCTGCGGCGCGATGCGGGCGGCGAAGGGCCAGCTCTGCGTCTCGATCAGCGCCGCGGCCAGGACCACGACGAAGAACAGCGCGAACCACGCCGGCGGCCCGAAGCGGAACGCACGGGCGCCGAAACGGAGACGATGGACGGTGGAGGTGACGACGCGGCGCAGCGGCCGGTAGAGCCCGATCGCCGTGAATGCGAGGATGACGAGCACGATGGGTCGCATCACCCACTGCCAGCCGTCCACCTGCACCGAGATGAAGAGGTAGCGCTCGACGGAATCGCCGAGCACGAGGCCGATGAGAAGCGGCGCTCGCGGCCAGCCCTGCTCGCGCATCAGCCAGCCGAGCAGTCCCGCGCCAACGACGAGGATCATGTCGGCCCAGGCATGCTGGCCGCCGACGAAGCCGCCGACCAGGGCGAGGCTGAGGATGATCGGGACGAGGATCGCGTAGCGGATGTCGACCAGCTTGACCATGAGGCCGCTCGCGAGAACGCAGATGAGCGTGCCGATGAGCGTGGCCAGCGCGAGGCTCGCGATGATCAGGTAGGTGATGTCGAGATGCCGCGTCAGCATCTCCGGGCCGGGCACGATTCCCTGGATCTGGAAGGCCCCGAGCATCAACGCCATCGACGCCCCGCCCGGGATGCCGAAGGCGATGGTCGGAATGAGCGAACCGCCCTCGCGTGCATTGTTCGACGCCTCCGAGGCGATGACGCCCCGGATGTCGCCTGTGCCGAAGGTCTCGGTGTTCTTCTCGGTACGGGCAGCATGGCCATAGGCGATCCAGTCGATCACCGATGCGCCGATCCCCGGCACCGCGCCAAGGGTCGCGCCGAGCCACGAGCAGCGGAGCATCAGCCACCAGTGGTGCAGGACGTCGCGGAGCCCCTGGTACTGACCGGCAAGCGAGAAGCCCGCCGGCCCGGCTTCATCCGATATCCGCCGCCGGGCGATCATCAGGGCGGCAAGTTCCGGTACCGCGAAGAGGCCGAGCGTGAACGGCCCGAGCGGCACGCCGTCCCACAGGTAGTAGTCGCCGAACGTGAAGCGCTCCGTACCGAGCTGGGGGTCGATGCCGACCATCGCGATGAGGAGGCCGAGGGCCGCCGCGGTCAGTCCGCGGAGGGGGAACGGCCCGCTGAGCGTCGCGACCATCGACAGGCCGAAGATGCAGAGTGCGAGCAGTTCGGCCGTTCCGAAACTCAGCATGAGCGGCCGGAGGATCGGGATCGACAGGGCGAGCACCAGCGCTCCGAACAGCCCGCCGAGCGTGCTCGCGGCATAAGAGGCCCCGAGGGCCCGCGCCGCCTCGCCCTTCTTCGCGAGCGGATGGCCATCGAGCACCGTCGCGGCGCAGCCGATCGTGCCCGGGACGCCGAAGAAGATGGCCGGGATCACGTCCGACGTGGCGATGACCGCCCACATGCCGATGAGCAGCGCCATCGCCGAGTAGCTGTCGAGGCCGTAGGTGAACGGGATCAGGAGGACCAGCGCCGTCAGCCCGCCGATGCCGGGAATGATGCCGACGACGAGGCCGATCAGCACGCCAGCCAGGAGGAGCAGGAGACGCTCGGGATCGAACAGCGCCGTCAACGCGGCTCCGGCAGCGACCAGTGGATCCATGCGCCTGGATGCTCTCAGAAGACCTGTTCCGGGAAACCGCGACCGCCGGAGCCTGCCCCGATCCCCTCTGTGTTCCCCAGCGGCAATGCCCGCGCCATGCTTTGCCCGTTCGGCGGATGATGATCAAGCACCGGCGGCCAAAAGGATCGTCGTGTTGCCGCTTGATCCCGGCGGCCGCCCGTTGTTCTCTCCGGCGACTCTCCGAGGGGGAAACCACCCGATGAAGCTCCGTCCCGAATTCGCCCACCTGTCGATGATCACCGTCGGCGCCGCCGCGCCGGCCGCGTGGCAGGATGCCCCGATCGCCGTCGTCGGCAGCCCCGGCCTGGCGTTCCAGGCGCAGGTGACGGTCGCGTCCGTGCTGCTCAACGCGCCTTCCCGCTCGTTTCCGGTCGTGGTCGCCCTCGATGCCCCCGACGCCCAGACCGTCGGCGCCTTCGACCGCCTCGGCCGGCGCCTCGGGGCGAGCATCGCGATCCTCGACGTGGGGCCAGCCCCGGATGCCGGCCCGGCATGGAAGACGGACATGGAGACGCGCCTCACGCTCGCCGACGCGTTCGACTGCGCGCAGCTCGTGATGCTCGAAAGCGACCTCGTCGTCCAGGACGACATCCTCGGCATCTGGAGCGAATACCGCGCCGACCGGGTCGCCGGCGGCGTCCCGGATCGCGCGGCGCGCGACTGGAAGCGGGGCCAGGGCCGCGAGGTGCCGGAGACCTACGTGAATTCCGGCGTCCTGCTCCTCGATTGCACGGCATGGCAGCGGGAACGCGCCGGCGTCCTGTGCCGGGAGTGGCTGGGGCAGAATGCCGGCAGCGTCCACTTCCCGTTCCAGGACAGCCTCAACGCGGCGCTGTCCGGCCGCGTCTACGCGATCGACGATCACTGGAACGTGACCCCCAACGAGCTGCGCCGGAAGGGCGTCACCAACATCGACCAGTTCTACGAGGTCGACACATTCTCGGGCATCTTCCACTTCGACGGCCCGTCGCCGAAGCCGTGGTGCCGGTGGGCGGACCCGTGGATGCAGGATCTCTATCTCCGCTATGCCCGGGTCGTCGGGCTTCCTGCCGATTTCTGGATCGAGTCGCGCTCCCTGCCGGAGGCGGCGGCCGAGGCACGCTGGGCGGAGCGCAAGGGCGAACTCGTCCGGGCGAACCGCCTCTACCGCACGATCGTGGAGGGCCTGCTGAAGCAGCAGGCGCGTCCCGCCGAGGCGCCGCCGACGCGGCTGCAATAGGCTTCCGGCCGAGCACGCGACGGCGGATACCGGTCAGCGGGGCTCGACCGTGACCCTGATCGAGCGCTGGAAATTCCAGTGCTTGTGGAGTCCGGCGTCGCTCTGCTCGGAGAACTTGACCTCGAGGGTGAGGTTCTTCTCGCGCATCCGGTTCATGTTGTTTACCAGCCGCGTCACCTCGTCATAGAGCTGCCGGCGGGTCGCGATGTCGACATCGAACGTTCCGTTCAGCCGGATCATCATGTCCTTGGCGATCCGGTAGACCTTGCCCACCATGAAGCCGGTATCGGCCCGGGCGTCGAGGAAGCGCTCGCGGTCCTCGGGGCCGTGGGGAATCACCCGGGCGAAGAGCGACGGGGGCAGGTACATCCGCTGGACCCGTGCGGTGTTGAGACGCTCGTAGAGCTCCAGGTCCTCGCCGCCGTAATTGACGAGAACCTCGTCGTAGCCGCCGACCAGCTCGAAATGGTTCCGGTGGACGACGCAGGTGCCCTGCACCGAGTTCTCGTCGAGCGTCCGCGGGTCACGCGGTTTGGCGAAGGCGTCCGGCTTCAGGTTTTCCGCGAGATAGGCGAGGAAACCGTCGGCGAGGACGACATCGGCGTCGACGAAGATGAGCGTCTCGCCCGCCGCCGCCGCGGCGCCGAGGTTGCGCGCCCGGCTGGCGTTGAAACCCTCGACGGGCCCGGTGCGGACGACCCGCACCGACGGATGCCGGGCGGCGACATGGTCGGCGGTGCCGTCGGGACAGCCGTAGTCCACGACCACGACCTCCGCCCCGGGCTGCCGCAGCATCGCGGGCAGCGCCTCGACCAGATGATGAAGCCGGCCCTTGCAGGTGGTGACGATGGAGTAGGTCAGAGGCGCCTAGTCCTGCGCCGGGGCCGGAGCCGCCGCGCCAGCCGACCCGGCGGCGGCGACGATCCTGGCGATTTCGGCTGCGGTCTCGGCGATCGTCTCGCAGCGCAGGAAGACGCCCACCTCGATCTCGCGACCGGTCGCCTGCTCGATTTCCATGGCGAGCACGACGGCGTCCGCCGAGTCCAGCCCGAGGGCGTCGAGATTGGTGGCGTCGGTGATCTCCTCCGGCTGGATGCCGGCGAGATCCGCGGTCTTCTTGAGGACGAGGGTCCTGACGTCGGCGATGTCCATGGCGGCTCCACGCGGTCTGGTCTGGCGCGACCGATACTAGTCGCGACGGGGGGAATTGGGAATCGGCATGCTCAGCCGAACGTCACAGGCATGGCGGCGACGGTGCGGATGATGTTGCCGCGCCCGGGCCGCACCGTCCCGGCGAGCCGCAGCGGCGGCGCCTCGGCAAGGGCGGCGAGCGCAGAGGCGACCACGTTGCGGCTCATCGCCATGCCGACGCAGAGATGGCGGCCGGCACCGAAGGTCAGGCCGACGCCCGCCTTCCGATCGAGGCTGATCCCGTCCGCGTCGGGGCCGAACTTCGCCGGGTCGCGGTTGGCCGCGAGCGGCGAGAACATGACGACATCGCCCGGCTCGAGATCGACGCCCCCGAGCGAGGTCTCCTTGTGGAAGACGCGCGTCAGGTAGTCGACCGACGCGCCGTAGCGCAGGAGGTCGTCCGAGATCTCGGGCCACCGCGCCTGGGGCACCTCCTCTGCCGCCGTGCGGGCGGGATCGAGGAGCCAGGCGACACCGGTCGACAGAACCCCGCCGAGGGCGTCGTTGCCCATCAGGAAGAACACCCCCAGCAGCGAGATCGTCATGCCGATCGGGTCCGGCTCGTCGGCCGGCATGGCGCCATGAAGCACGGCGAGCAGCGATTCCGGATGACGCTCGATCAGGGCCGGGACGCGCTTCGCGAGCAGTGCGAAGGCCTCGCCGACGGTCTCGTCCATCGCGCGGCGATCGCGCACCGCGAGGGTCGCCTCGATCGCCCAGGAGAAGCGGCCGAGCGGGTACAGCACCGCGCGGTCCGCCTCGTCGATGCATGCGAGATCGCACAGCACCTCGAAGAGCAGGCGGTTGGCGAAGTCGTCCGCGAAATCCATGCCGCCATCGCGGATCGGCCCCTCGAGCAGCCGGCGGGCCACGGCGAGGAAGAGGTCGCGGCGATCGGCGAAGGGCGCAACGGTCGTGGCGGCGAGGCGCCGGAGCCGGGCGTGCTGCGGCCCCTCGTAGTTGAAGGGCATGGCCGCGATGACGCGGATGCTGGACGGGAAATCCAGCCCGTGCCGATCGCGAAGACTGAGCCACGGCCCGACGATTCCCATGTGGGCGGTGTCCGGCGCCCGGAGGCCGGCGAGGTTCACGTCGTGGGTGGTGGCGAGCCAGGCCCTGGCGCTCGGGCGCCAGGACATCGGGCATTGCGCCCGAAGCTCGGCATAGTGCGCCGACGGTTCTAGCGGCGTCGGCGCTGCGGCGACGCGCGGGTCGGGATCGTCAGCCACGGGTCTCGCCTCGTGCTTCGACCAGGCTCTGGTCCGTTGCATTGAGAATATCGATCCGGCCCTCCCGGCAGAGCGCGCCGAGTGCGTGCCGGCGAATCTTACCGCTGGTCGTCCTCGGCAGGGCGCCATGGGGGACCGAAAGGACCGCCGCCGGGACATGGCCCGTGGCGCGGCCCACCGCCTCGTTCACGCGTCGGGCGATCTCGTCGAACAGCGCCGGTGCGAGGGCGCCGCCATGAACCTCGAAGGCGACGAACATCTCCTCGGTGCCATGCGTGGCGACGCCGAAGGCGGCCACGCCGGCCGGGCTGATCCTGGCATCGGCTGCGATCACCGCGGCCTCGGCATCGGCCGGGTAGACGTTCGCGCCGCGGAGGATGATCAGTTCCTTCCGGCGACCGGTCACGACCAGTTCGCCGCCATGGAGGAAGCCGAAGTCGCCGGTCAGCGACCGCGCTTCGCCCGTCGCCGGTTCGCCGGCAATCCGGCCGACCGAGGAACCGGAGACCTCGATCTCGCCGATCGCATCCTCGGGAAGGGCATTGCCGGCGGGGTCGAGGATGCGGACGGAGACGCCCTCGACCGGCGGTCCGAGCAGCACGGCGCGGACCGCCGTCCGCCCCGAGGGCGCCGCGCGATCATCGACGGCGCCCGTATGGACCCGCGGACCGCCGCGCCGGCGGCCGCTCGAGACGAGGAGCGTCGCCTCGGCGAGACCATAGCTGGGGGCGAAGGCCCCGCGGTCGAAGCCGAAGGGCGCGAAGGCGGCGGAGAAGCCCTCGACCGTCTCGGGCCAAACCGGCTCGCCGCCGCAGACTGCAGCCGTCAGCGTCGACAGGTCGATGCCGTCGCAATCGCCGCCGGCCGCCGCCTTGACGGCGAGCTGGTAGGCGAAATTGGGGGCGCTGGTGATCGTCGCGCCCTCCTCGCCGGCGCGGCGCAGCCAGCGCAGCGGCGACTGCAGGAAGAGCAGCGGATCCATAATGGTCGAGCGGCACCCGATCCACAGCGGCGTGAGGACGTGGCCGACCAGGCCCATGTCGTGGTGCAGCGGCAGCCAGGAGAAGCCGCGGGTGGCGGCGTTCAGGCCGTAGGCCGCGACGATCGCGGCGCAATTGCTGGTGAGATTGCCCTGGCTCAGGGCCACGCCGCGCGGAGTGCCGGTCGATCCCGAGGTGAACTGCATGAGTGCCGGCGCCGATGCCGGGCCCGGGCTCATGGCCGGCCCTGCCGGTCCGCCCCGGCGGAGCGCCTCGACCGCCAGCGGCGCCACGGCCCCGGGGCCGAGAAGCTCCGCCATCCAGGGCTGGTCGAGGAGCTTCTGCGGCGCCACCAGCGCCACGGGCGCCGCGGCCGCGACAAT
>JAEZEN010000282.1 GCA_023433185.1 Pseudomonadota bacterium
TCACCCACGACCAGGTCGAGGCGATGACGCTCGCCGACAAGATCGTGGTGCTCGACCACGGCGTCATCTCGCAGATCGGCGCGCCGATGGACCTCTATCTCGCGCCCGAGAACAAGTTCGTCGCGTCCTTCATCGGCTCGCCGACGATGAACTTCCTGCCGGCGGAGCTCAAGCAGGTCGATGGCTCCACGGCCGAGCTCGACCTCAAGGGCGGCGGCCAGGTCAAGGTGGTCACCCGCAAGGGTGCCGCCAAGCCCAACGGCGGCTTCGAACTCGGCATCCGGCCCGAGCATGTCGGCGTCGGCGAGGCCAGCGGCGCGAACCTGCCGGGAACCATCCAGATCGTCGAGCATCTCGGCAACGCGACCATCATGTATGTCGACACGCCGGCCGGCCAGATCGTGGTGCAGGAGGACGGCGACACCAAGGCCAAGGCCGGCGAGAATGTCGGCGTGATCTTCGATCCCGCGCGCTGCCACGTCTTCGCCTCGAACGGCCTGGTCATCTAACGCCCCCGGCCGCCCCGCGGCCGGCCACGGGCGAAACCTGGGGCCGAAACATGTCCCCATACGTGCCGGGTTGGCGGAATTCCGCCGGTCCGGTATGCTGACGCCATACTTTGCGCGTAATGATGGTGACAAGGCTCCCGGCATCCTACCCCTGGGCTGAGGGTTCGCCTGCCCGCCTTAGACGGAGCTCCTGATCCATGCCGACGATCGCTCTGGTCGACGACGATCGCAATATCCTCGCATCGGTCTCCATCGCCCTCGAATCCGAGGGTTACCGCGTTCAGACCTACACCGACGGCGCATCCGCCCTCGACGGCTTCCAGGCCTCGCTTCCCGACCTCGCCATCCTCGACATCAAGATGCCGCGGATGGACGGCATGGAGCTGCTTCGCCGGCTCCGCCAGAAGACCGACCTGCCGGTCATCTTCCTGACCTCCAAGGACGACGAGATCGACGAACTGTTCGGTCTCAAGATGGGTGCCGACGACTTCATCAAGAAGCCGTTCTCGCAGCGTCTGCTGGTGGAGCGGGTCAAGGCGGTGCTCCGCCGCTTCCAGCCGCGCGACGCCTCGGCGCCGAAGCAGACCGAGACCGCCAAGGTGCTCGACCGCGGCGCCCTTTCCATGGACCAGGAGCGCCATACATGCACCTGGAACGCTCAGCCCGTGACGCTGACGGTGACGGAGTTCCTGATCCTCTACGCGCTCGCCCACCGGCCCGGCGTGGTGAAGAGCCGCAATGCGCTCATGGACGCCGCCTATGACGACCAGGTCTATGTCGACGACAGGACCATCGACAGCCACATCAAGCGGCTGCGCAAGAAGTTCAAGGTCGTCGATCCCGAATTCGACATGATCGAAACCCTCTATGGCGTGGGCTATCGATTCAAGGAAGTCTGACGGCGTCCGGGCGCCGTCGAGCGAGGCGATGACGGCAACGACAACGAGCGAAGACCGGAGAGAGCGCGAGGCGCAGGCGGAAGAAGCCGCCGAAGTGCGCCCGCGCAGCCTGCTTGGCGGCGTGAGCCGCTTCATCGGCCTGCATGTCTTCTCGAGCCTGACGCGGCGCATCATCGTCGTGAACCTCGCGGCACTCGTCGTGCTCGTCTCGGGCATCCTCTACGTCAACCAGTTCCGGGCCGGCCTGACCGACGCCCGCGTCGCGAGCCTGCTCGTCCAGGGCGAGATCATCGCGAGCGCGCTCGGCACCTCCTCGACGATGGCGCCGAACCCCACCCTCCTCGATCCCGACCGGCTGCTCGAACTCGAGACCGGCCAGGGTGCGGTCTCGACCAACGACGTGTTCGACGCCTACGAGTTCGGCATCAATCCCGAGCGCGCGGCGCCGATCCTGCGTCGGCTGGTCTCCCCCACCCGGACACGCGCCCGCATCTACGACCGCGACGGCGCCATGGTCATCGATTCCCGCCACCTGTTCGCCCGCGGCCAGATTCTCGGCCTGGACCTGCCGCCGCCGCTTCCTGCCGACAAGTCGCTCGTCGAGAGGGCCTGGCAGACCATCAATCTCTGGCTCCAGCGCAGTGACCTGCCGCTCTACAAGGAACTGGGCTCGGCCAACGGCAAGGGCTACAACGAGGTGTCGACCGCCCTCGACGGCAGTGCCCGGAGCCTCGTCCGCGTCACCGAGCGGGGCGAGCTGATCGTCTCGGTGGCCGTCCCGATCCAGCGCTACGGCACGGTCTACGGCGCCCTCCTCCTGTCGACCGAAGCGGGCGACATCGACGCCATCGTACATGCCGAGCGGCTCGCCATCGTCCGCGTCTTCGTGGTGGCGGCATCGGTGACGGTGCTCCTGTCCATCCTGCTCGCCGGAACCATCGCCGCGCCGCTCCGCCGCCTCGCCGATGCCGCCGACCGCGTCCGCCATGGCGGGATGAAGGCGCGTCCCGAGATTCCAGACTACAGCCACCGCGGCGACGAGATCGGCCATCTGAGCCAGGCCGTCCGCGACATGACCACGTCGCTCTACAACCGCATCGAGGCGATCGAGAGCTTTGCCGCCGATGTCGCCCATGAACTCAAGAATCCGCTGACCTCGCTGCGGAGCGCCGTCGAGACCCTGCCGCTCGCCCGCACCGACGAGGCGAAGGCGCGGCTCGCCGCCATCATCCAGCACGACGTCCGCCGCCTCGACCGACTGATCAGCGACATCTCCAACGCCTCGCGGCTCGACGCCGAGCTGGCCCGGCAGGACGCGGCGCCGGTGAACATTCGCGTCGTGCTCGAGACCGTCGTCGCCATGATGCGCGACACCACCACCGACGGCCCGAAGTTCCAGCTCGACATCCAGGGGGCCGATCCGGAGGACTACTTCGTCGTCGGCCACGACATCCGCCTCGGCCAGGTGTTCAACAATCTCATCGACAATGCCCGCTCCTTCTGCCGCAAGGACGGCACCGTCCGCGTCCGTCTCCGGCCGCTCAAGGCGGGCGGCGTCGAGGTGATGGTCGAGGACGACGGGCCGGGCATCCGCGTCGACCAGTTCGAACGGATCTTCGAGCGCTTCTACACCGACCGCTCCGACCAGGAATCCTTCGGCCAGAATTCCGGCCTCGGCCTGTCGATATCGAAGCAGATCATCGACGCCCATCGTGGCACGATCGTCGCCGAGAACCGCACCCGCCCGGCAGCGACGCCGGGGGAACCGCCGGAGGTCCTGGGCGCCCGGTTCATCGTCCGCCTTCCCGCGGGATGAGCGCGGGAGAGACGGTCCATGGCTCGGCGGTCGCCATCGACGGCCGCGGAATCCTGATCCGCGGGCGGTCGGGCAGCGGCAAGTCGTCCCTGGTGCTGGGGCTGATCGACCGCGACCCGGCGCGTACCCGGCTCGTCGCCGACGATCGCGTCGCCCTTGCCGTGGACGGAGACCGGCTGGTGGCGACCGTGCCGGCGGCCATCGCCGGGAAGCTCGAGGTGCGGGGGATCGGCGTGGTCGACCTGCCGCACGTTCCGTCCTGCCCCGTCGCGCTGGTCGTCGATATCCGCCCTCCGGCCGAGTGCGAGCGCATGCCCGCCGCCGGCGCCCTCGCGACCACGCTGCTCGGCATTGCGGTGCCGCGGTTCATGCTGCCCCACGGCGCGCCGGACGGACCGGCGCGGGTCCGCTTCGCGCTCGCGCACCTCGCGGTGGGAAAATCGACCTGATCCGGCGTCGTCGCCCGAATGCTCTTGCGTTGCCGAATCGATTGGTGAAGATAACGCGCCCGGCACGGAACGGCCGGCGGGCGGCGACAGGCGCCCGTGAGTGACGCATGAAGGGACCGAGCCGGGAAGAATCAGGTCGCGATGATCGGACTTGTTCTGGTAACCCATGGCCAGTTGGCCGTGGAGTTCCGTGCGGCGCTCGAACACGTCGTCGGGCCGCAAGCGCAGATAGACACCGTGTCCATCGGGCCGGAGGATGACGTCGAGCGCCGGCGCCAGGACATCATCGATGCCGTGGCCAAGGTGAACGACGGCGCCGGGGTGATCCTGCTCACCGACATGTTCGGCGGCACGCCGTCCAACCTCGCCATCTCCGTGATGGAGGCGAACCGGATCGAGGTGATCGCCGGGGTGAACCTGCCGATGCTGATCAAGCTCGCCCGCGTCCGCACCGAAAAGCCGCTGTCCGAGGCGGTGACCGCGGCCCAGGAGGCCGGTCGGAAATACATCAACGTGGCGAGCCAGGTCCTGCACGGCAAATGACCACAGGGACGCGCAGCGCGGCCAGCGTCCGGCGCGACCTGGCCATCGTCAACCGGCGCGGGCTCCATGCGCGGGCGTCCGCACGCTTCGTCCAGACGGCGGAGCGCTTCGATGCCGAGCTGCTGGTCACCAAGGATGCCAATACCGTCGGCGGGACTTCGATCATGGGGCTGATGATGCTGGCCGCAGGCCCTGGATCGGTGATCAGCGTCACGGCCGAGGGCCCCGAAGCGGAGGCCGCGCTCGAGGCCATCGCCGCGCTTGTCGCCGACCGTTTCGGCGAAGAGGGCTGATCGGGCGCCCGGCCCCGGGCCTAGTGAAGCGAGTTTGACATTTGATACCCATCTGCCATGAACGCTTGCTCAAATGTCAAACTCAAAAGCTTCACTAGAATCATAGAGTTGCTAGTGGTCCTTTGATTCCGACACTTGCTCGGCGCT
>JAEZEN010000295.1 GCA_023433185.1 Pseudomonadota bacterium
GACAAGCTGTGGGGCGGCAAGGGCCGCGACGAACTGGACGGCGGCAGCGGCAACGACAAGCTGTGGGGCGGCGGCGGCGCCGACCGTTTCGTCTTCGACGAGAACGACGGCCGCGACGTCATCAAGGACTTTCAGGTCGGGGTCGACCGGATCGAGATCGACGTCGACGGCATCAATGGCTTCGGCAGCCTCTCGATCGCCGACAATGGCAAGGGCCATGCCGTCATCGACCTCGGGGGCGGCAACAGCATCACCCTCAAGGGCGTGTCCAAGGCGAGCCTCGGCGCCTCAGACTTCATCTTCGACACGTAGCGGCCTCAGGCCGGAACGGCGTCAGGCTCGGCCAGTACGCCGCCGGTCATCGGGTACGGTACGCCGGTCGTCTCCGGCAGGCTGAGGGGCAGGCCGGCGACGCTCCGGGCGGCGAGGTAGGCGAAGGCCTGGGCCTCGACGAAATCGCCGTCCCAGCCGAGCTCGCTGGCGCGCTTCACGTCCGCGCCGGTGGCCTCGGCGAGCATCCGGAGCAGCACCGGGTTGTGCGCCCCGCCGCCCGACACGACGACCATGTCGCCGCCGCCGGCAACCGCGATGCCCTTCGCCAAGGAGCCGGCGGTGAGCGCGGCGAGGGTCGCGAGCGCGTCGTCGAGCGGCAGGTCGCGGACGACGTCGAGACTGAAGGCATCGCGGTCGAGCGACTTCGGCATGGGCAGATCGAACCATGGCGCGGCGAGTGCCGAAGCGACCCGCGCCCCGTCGGCGCGCCCGCGCGCGGCGCGTGCCCCGTCACGGTCCATCGCCTCGCCCGTGACGGCCTGGACGAGGTCGTCCATCAGCGCATTGCCCGGCCCGGTGTCGCCCGAGACGATGCGGCCGTCGCCACCGATCCGCGTGATGTTGCCGACGCCGCCGACATTGGCGACGACCACATCGCCCGTCAGCCCGGCCATGCGGACCAGCGCACGGTGGTAGAGCGGGACGAACGGCGCGCCCTGGCCGCCCGCCGCCACGTCGGCGGCACGGAAATCGTAGATCACCGGCACGCCGAGGCGATCGGCGAGGCGCCGGCCGTCACCGATCTGCACGGTCAGACGGCGCTCCGGAGCGTGGAACACGGTCTGGCCGTGAAAGCCTATGAGATCGATGCGCGCGCCCGATGACTCGCGCAGCCGTTCCACCGCCTCGGCATGGGCCTCGGTGACGATCTCCTCGGCCTCGCCGAGTACGCCCGGCCGGGCCGTGCGATCCCGAAGGCTGCGGGCCGTCGCCAGCGCCTGGCGGAGCACCGCCCGCTCGTCGTCGCGATAGGGTCGGAAGTGCGTCGCACCGGGCAGGACGAGATGCTCGCCGTCCGTGGTCAGGACGGCCGCGTCCACACCATCCATCGACGTGCCGCTCATCAGGCCGATGATCGTCTTCATCCGGTCGCCTCCGCTGCTGCCACTCACACCCTCTTGGTGAAGCGTGACTCACGCTGTTATACGCTTCCGGCTCCGCCGAAGCGGCCATTTTTTCCATGCCGGTGACCCGATGACTGCCTTCAAGTCCGACTTCATGCGCGTGCTCTCGGAGCGCGGCTTCATCCACCAGTGCTCCGACGCCGAGGGACTCGACGCCCTGGCGCTCGCCGGTCCGGTCACCACCTATGTCGGGTACGACTGCACCGGGCCCTCGCTGCATGTCGGCCACCTCCTCTCCATCATGATGCTGCGCTGGCTGCAGAAGACCGGCCACCGGCCGATCACGCTGATGGGCGGCGGCACGACCCGGGTCGGCGACCCCTCCGGCAAGGACGAGATGCGGAAGCTCCTCACCTACGAGGAGATCGAGGCCAACAAGCAGAGCCTGCGCGAGGTCTTCGCACGCTTCCTCGACTACAACGACGGCCCGACCGGCGCGCTGATGACGGACAATGCCGAGTGGCTGGCGCCGCTCAACTACATCGACTTCCTCCGCGAGGTCGGCCGCCATTTCTCGGTCAACCGCATGCTGTCGATGGACTCGGTCAAGCTCCGCCTCGATCGCGAGCACGAGCTGTCGTTCCTGGAGTTCAACTACATGATCCTCCAGGCCTACGACTTCGTCGAGCTGTCGCGCCGCTACGGCACGCGGCTGCAGATGGGCGGCTCCGACCAGTGGGGCAACATCGTCAACGGCCTCGACCTCGGCCGCCGACTCGAGACCCCGCAGCTCTACGCCCTCACCTGCCCGCTGATCACCACGTCCTCCGGCGCCAAGATGGGCAAGACCGCCCGGGGCGCGGTGTGGCTCAAGGCCGACATGCGCTCGCCCTACGAATACTGGCAGTTCTGGCGGAACACCGAGGACGGCGACGTGGCGCGCTTCCTCAAGCTGTTCACCGAGCTGCCGCTCGAGGAGATCGACCGGCTCGCGGCCCTTGCCGGCGCCGAGATCAACGAGGCGAAGAAGGTGCTCGCCACCGAGGCAACCGCCCTCCTCCATGGCCGCGAAGCGGCGGAGGAAGCGGCGGATGCGTCGCGTCGCACCTTCGAGGAGGGCGCCATCGCCGCTGCCCTGCCGACGGTGACGATCCCCGCCGCCGAACTCGACGCCGGGCTCGCCGTCGGCACGCTCTTCGTCAGGGCCGGCCTTGCCGCTTCCATCGGCGAGGTTCGCCGCGCCATCGCCAACAACGCGATCAGCGTCAACGACCAGCGCGTGGGCGATCCGGCGCAGGCCTTTTCCCGCGCCGACATCACGGCGGACGGCGTGCTCAAGCTGTCTTTCGGCAAGAAGAAGCACGTCCTGGTCAAGCCGGAATAGGGTGGCGGCCGGACGGCCGGCTCACCGGAACTCGAAAATCTTCCGCAGGATTCCGGGCGCCACCGCCGACAGCGGATTGACAAACATGCGGGGCGCGGCGAGCGGCCCTTCGACCTTGAAGGTCACGCCGATCAACCCCTCGCTGTTCTCCCCCCCGAGGATGCGGCCGACGACCGGCACGCGGCTGAAGACGTTGTTGAGGCCGAACACCGGGATGTAGGTGCCGCTGATCGAGACCAGCGAGGCGGCGAGGTCGAAATGGCCGTTGAAGGTCGCGCCCATCAGAGTGCCGCGGAGGAAGGCGTCGTCGATGGTGACGCGGTCGCCCTCGTAGCGGAACACGGCCGACATCTGCTCCACGTTCATCCGCTTGGCATCGATCTTCTCCGCCTCCCGGGATCTGGCGCGGGACACGACCTCGCCGATCGCCGGCTCGTCGAGGATGGCGAAGCCGGTGAGCGCCAGGGTGCCCGCCAGCGGCCCGCTGGGCGACGGGCGTTCGCCCTCGATCGAGAGGCTGCCGCCGCCGATACGTCCATAGAGGTCGAGATAGTCGAGGAGGGCGCCGCCGTTCCCGGCCTCCGCCCGGAGGCCGGCGCGGTCGATCTCCTCGGTGAAGTCGAGCGAGACGGGACCGCCGCCGAGCCTGCCCGCCACCGCGAGCTTCCGCATCACCCCATCGCGAAGCACGAAGGCAACGGCGGCATCGTTCACCACCCGGCCGTTGTAGCCCTGGAGTTTCCGGACACGGGCGTCGAGGGTGATGTCCGTGGCATCCTCAGCGGCTTCACCGGACGCCACCCCGCCTTTCAGTTCGTCGAGCACGCCGCGCACGTCGAAGCTCGCGCCATCGGCCGTGACGAGGTAGGCGCCGTCGCGCCAGTCGATCGCCACGGCGAGGTCGTCGCCGGGCCGCAGCCGGACCTGCTGCAGGCGCGCGGAAACCAGGCCCTCGGCGTCGCTGATCCCGGCCGACCCGACGAATCCGAAGCCGTCGCCCGCGAAGACGATGTTCTCCGCCCCGGCTCCGCCCGGCCTCGGGCGCAGGTCGAACCGCATGGTGGCCGGCACCCCGACCTCTTTCGACCAGCCGAGCCCGGGAAGCACGAGCCGCGCCCGGCGGAAGTCGAGGTCGTAATGGTCCCCGGCTCCGTCGGGCCGGCTCCAAACCTGCGCGTCTATCGTCCCGGAGACGATGTCCTCGATGTCCAGCCCGAGCCGGAGGCGCGCCGCGCGGTCGAGGGCAAGGGACGCGGCCTGCTGCCCCCCGCCCGCATCGCTGCCGTCGGGGGCGAGCGACTGCGACAGGCTCACGGTGGCGGCCAGGCCGTCGATCTCGGCCGTACCGTTTACCGTGACCCCGTCCGGCGTCACGGTGATCGTCAGGTCGCCGGAACGGAAGATCCGGCCATCGACCGGCCTGGCGCTGGCCAGGCCGGTGCCCCGGACCGCGACCTTCCACGTCGTGTCGTCCTCCCGCGCCAGTTCCAGCGGCATGCGGACCGAAACGGCGGCCTCGACAGCGCCGGCGAGGTCGCCCGGGACGAGGCCGCGCCGCGCCAGCGCCCGGATCGGCTCGGCATCGGCGATCTCGCCGACAGCCTGCGCCGTCCCGGCGAGTTGCACCTCGACGACGCCGTCGGCGGCGGGATCGAACACGTCGTCGATCGCGAAGGCACCGTCGGTGACCTTCACCATCGCACCGGCCGGCGTGACCACTTCGCCGTCCGCGAGGTCGACGCCGAGGGTCGCGCCGGCGAGTACCACCTGTCCATGCGCCCGGGAGATGGGCGGCAGGCCGCCGAAGGTCGCCACCGTGACGTCCTCGAGGGCAAGGTCGAGCCGGAGCGCATCGGCCGCGAGCACGGGAGGCTCCGGGCGGAAGAGGACGCCGGACGGGACGCTCGCGTCGAAACGTGCCGCAGCGATCC
>JAEZEN010000311.1 GCA_023433185.1 Pseudomonadota bacterium
GCGGAGGATGCTCCGCTCGACCTGACCCGGCCTCGGGCGGAGGGCGCGAGCGGCACGGGCGGCGACGGCGCCGCGGGCCAGCCGCGCCCGGTGGTCAACCCGAGCGCCCCCGCTGTCGACGAATCCGCCCTCCGGTTCTTCGCGCGCACCGGCGATCAGCGCCGCCTCGATGCCGAGATGGCCCGCCTCAAGCTCCTCTACCCGGACTGGATACCCCCCGCCAACCCGGCCGCACCGGAGGTCTATGTCGATGCGGAACTGGAGCGGATGTGGGAGCTCTTCGCCGCGGAGGAGTATGCCGAGGTTCGCGCCGCGATCGCCGAACGGCGCGCCAGCGAGCGGGACTGGGAGCCCCCGGCGGCCCTGACCGAACTGCTCGACGAGGCGGACTCGCGGGTCCGGCTGGTCAATGCGTCCAACGCCAGGCAGTGGAACACCGTCATCGAGACCGCGGCGGCGAAGCCGAGCCTGCTCACCTGTGCCTATGTCGACGTGCTCTGGCGGGTCGCGGAGGCCTTCGCCAATACCGACCGCGTGCCGCGCGCCAAGGACACCTACGTCTACATCCTCACCAACTGCGACAACCCGCAGGAGCGGGTGGCGACGCTCGAAAAGGCCTCGGACGTGCTTCCGGCCGACGATCTCCCGACGCTCCTCGCCCTCGAGCGCGGCGGCGAGTTCGCGCCGGTGCGTGACCTGCTTCTCCGCCGCCGGGTCTCGGTGACCTCGGAGGACCCGACGCTCGTCTCGCCCCAGGAGGACCTCGCCCGGCTCGCCGAACTGGCCGAGGACGGCGATGTCGCCGACGCGCTGCTCCTCGGCTGGTACTACTACCGCCATGACGAGCCGCGGCGGGCGCTGGAGTGGTTCGATACCGCGCGGCAGCGCGACGCGCAGAGCGCGAAGGCGGTCGAAGGCTACACGCTCGCCCTGATCGAGCTCGATCGCTTCGCCGAGGGCGAGGCGGCGAGCTACGAGTGGCGCGACCGGTCGGAGGACAATCTCGCCGCCTATCTGATCGCCGCGGTCGGGCTCCTCGCTACCGATCCGCCGGCGCGCATCGCCGAGCCGGTGCTGGGCCGGATGGCCGAGGTGATCGTGCGGGAAAAGAGCCTCCAGGGCGCCGAACAGATGGGCTGGTACGCCTACAATCTCGGCCAGCTCCGCACCGCTTCGCGCTGGTTCGAGACGGTGCTGCGCTGGGATCCCGCCTACGAGCCCGGTGCCTACGGTCTCGCCGTCGTCCGCTGGGCGATGAACGACGTGGCGACGGTCGACGCCATCAAGCGCGACTGGGCGGCCCGCTCCCAGCGCATCGCCGATGTCGGACGCCCCGGCGGAACCCCGCTCCGCGGCAGCCAGCCCGCCGTCGACCGGTCCCGCCAGGGCGGCGGCACGGTCTACGACAACCGTCCGGTGTGGGTGCCGCGATCGGAGGTGCGCGACGATGCCCCGGCCGCGACGGTGGCGGTGCAGGACGTCGCTCCGGCCAATTCCTATGCCGGCCAGCCTTATGCGGCTCAGCCCTACGCCGCGCCGACCACGGCGGACGCCCCCTATGTCGCGCCCAATGCGGAACAGCCCTATGTCAGCCGGTCCCCCGTGGAGCGCCCCTATGTCGAGCAGCCGGTCACGGATCGGCCCTACGTTTCCCAGACCTATGTCGAGCAGCCCTATGTCGAGCAGCCCTACGCCGCGCCGACCGCGGCGGCGCCGACGGCCGTGGTCTCCGGCGGCGGCACCGGGCGGAACTGCGGCACCATGTCGACGCCCACCCGGTCGCTGTCGCCGGCCGCCGCCCTCAGCCGCGGCTGGTGCCTGATGGACCTCAACCGGCCGGTCGAGGCGGCCGCGGCGTTCGATGTCGCGCTCGGCTCGAGCAGCGTCAAGACGCGCTCGGACGCCGCCTATGGCGCCTCGCTCGCCAACCTCCGTTCCGGCGTCACCGACAAGGCCTGGGTCGCGTCCGCCGCAGCGCCGATGACCCAGAAGCAGCAGACCGAGCTGAACCTCAGCATCCTCAGCCAGCAGGCGTCGGCCGCCTATGCCGACGGCCGCTACATCGAGGCCATCCTCGCCCTCGACGAGCGCGCCCGCCTCGCGCCCGAGCAGAACGACCTGATGGTGCTGCGCGGCTGGTCCTACCTCAAGCTCAACCGCCTCGCCGAGGCCAAGCGCATCTTCGAGGCGGCGGCCCAGACCGGCTATCCCGAGGCGCAGTCCGGCATCGCCGCCGTCTACGAATTGCAGACCCGCCGCCTCCGATGACGAGGGCTACGCGCCGCCGTCGTGGTGGACGTCGAGATAGCCCCGCGTCTCGCCGAGCAGCCGCTCCATCATCTTCCGGGCCGTCTCCGGCCGCCGCCGCCTGATGGCGTTCAGCACGTCGAGGTGGCGGCCGACGAACAGCGTGTACTGGTCCATCGACAGGCGGTAGCTGACGAGGAGCCCGACCCCGATCAGTTTGCCCATCTGGAGGAGGAGGTCGTTATGCGCGGCGGCGAGGATGGCGCGATGGAAGGCGAGGTCGGCGATGATCGCCTCCTCCGTCGTCTTGTCGACTTCGGCCTGCGCCATCACGGCGAAGGCACGCTCGATCGCCGCGATGTCCTCCGGCGTGGCGCGCTCGGCCGCGAGCGCCGACGCCTC
>JAEZEN010000361.1 GCA_023433185.1 Pseudomonadota bacterium
CCCAAATGGGTGACGACGTCTCGCGCGCATGGCATCAGGCTCGTTCCGACAAAAGCCGAGGACACCATGCGACGCTGCCTTCTCCCACTGATCACCGCCCTCGCGGTGGCCCCCCTGTCCGCCCTCGCCGACGAGGCCAGCCTTGACGACGAGATCGCGAAGGCGCCGGGCTTCACGCTCAGCGAGCTCCTTCCGACGGCCCTCATCCTCGGTGCCGGCCCCTCGGGAATTTCGGTGGACGTGGGTTCGAACGCGGCCGACGCGCCGTTCGACGCGACCTTCGAGATCATGCTGCCGGCCTATCCCAACGTCACGATCGCCCTCCTGGTCAGCGAGCGGGACTCCGTGACCGGCCTGGTCTCGCAGATCCAGTCGATGGCGGCGTCGGGCAGCCTGCCCGGTGGTTCGGCAGCCGATACCGACGCCCTGCCCGGCGTCGACTGCGTCGGCGTCGTCGACCAGAACATGATCGTCTGCAGGATCGGCTCGGCCGGAGTCCAGTTCACGGCGACCGACTTCCTCGACGGCGGATCGATCGACTACGCGGCAACCAGGATGCTGTTCGAACGCCTTCCCGTGGCGATATACCAGGAGGCCTTCGGCTCATGAACTGGCGGGCGCCCTTCCTCCTCATCGCGCTCGCCATCGGGGTCGGCGCGGAACCGGCCATGGCCCGCGACGTCTGCCTGGGGCCGTTCGTCGCCAAGGGCAAGCCGGCGGCACTCCAGCCGCAGGCTGAAGCCCTGGCGGTCTCGGCCTGGAACGCCGCGCTCGGCGCCGGCGCGCCCTATGCCTGAACCTGTGTATTCGACGGTCGACAAGTATCTCCGCCAGCTCAAGGACAAGCTCGATGCGGCGGACTTCCCGGCCCTGGTGATCCGGGCCATCGCCTGGCGGGACGCGGCGGGGGCAGGACGGCCGATGGACCCTGCCGCCCTCCGCCTGCACGGACAACGCCCGGGCGACACGGAAGCCCGGCCGCGCGGCTTCTTCGATGCCGCGAGCTTCGACGAACTCTTCGGCATGCTGCTGGAGGCTCTGGCGCCATTCGACGTCACCCACGTCGTGCACTCGCATGTGCGCCGCCGCCGCGACGGCGGGCCCGAGCACATGGCGTCGCGGTGGTCGCTCCCCGACAGCGTCAGCTTCGACATGTCGATCGCCGCCGAGGAAAACCTGAGCTTCAAGCTCGCCTTCAGCGGCGAGACGATCTTGCCGCTCGACCTCGAAGCCATGCAGCGATCAGAGATCTACAGCTTCGTGCCCGCCCATATCAGGGCCCAGAACGAGCGCTTCCTGAAGGTCGGACTGGCGCGCGGCATCACGCTTCGGTTGCCGGGGCCCGGGCCGGCCGACCGGCTGGTGACCTCGGCCCTCTTCCAGAACCTGACGGCGGAACGCTTCGCCTCCCGCGTCGAGCAGGCGCCGCGCATGCTGGAGATCGTCCTGAGGTTCCGCAACGCCCATATTTCCCTGGCACGGCCGCGAGCAGCACTCCCCGAGAAGGCCCACCAGCTCCTGGTGCTCCTGTCGGGCGGTATGGAACCGGACGCCGCAGCCGAGCGGCTGGGCATGTCGCGCCGGGCAGCGGACCGCCATCTCGCCATCGGGCGCAAAATCCCCGGTGCGGGGTCCAACCTCTCGGCGGTGGCGCAGTTCGCGACCGACGAAGTGGCGCCGCGCCTGCCCTTCTGAACGAAAGGGCCGCGCCCCATGCGAAGGCGCGGCCCGCGTTCGTCACGAGTTCACGCCCGCTATCGCGGGGATGGGGCGTTGCTCGATCCGGCAAATCCGCCGAAGCCCGGCTCCCAGCCCGGCCCCGCATCGATCATTTCCCAAAGAATTCGGGCGACCGTCCGCGGCATGTAGGGCTTGGGAATGAAACGGCTCGCCGCGGGCAGATCGGAGGGAGCGCCGTAGCTCCGGCCCGAGGTGACCAGCACGACCACATCCGGCCAGTGCTCCGCGACGAGGCGGGCAAGGTCGACGCCGTCGGCGTCGCCGGGCATCTGGATATCGGTGAAGACCGCCCGGATGTCGGCACGACGCTCGAGCAGCGCAAGAGCTTCGGAAACCGTACCGGCGCGCAGGGTCAAGAACCCTTCCCGTTCGAGGACGTCGATGGCGTCCTCACGAATCAGCACCTCGTCCTCGACAACGAGGACGGTGGGCGTCTCTGTGGGGTCAAACGTGCTCATGCAGCCAGAACGACATGCAGCCCGCGCGGGTTCCCTGATCGGCCAGGGCGTAGCTGAAACTTGAGTAAACCTTTAGTTAAATTCCCTTGGGAGAGAGACTTTTCGCCCGCTTCGGTGAAGTACCGCCGCCTGGACTACGCAGGCGGCGTCCCGTTTCCGGCAAGTACCGCGCCGGCGAGGTAGAGCGACCCACAGATGAGGATGCGGGGCGGGTCGGCCGGGTCACCCTCCTCCCCGATGTCCGCAAGCGCCTGGGCGACGCTGCCTGCCACCGAAACGGGCAGGCCGACTTCGGCGGCGATGGCGGCAAGCTCGACCGGATCGCGCGCCGCGGCCGAATGCGGTACCGAGACCGCATGGACACGGCGGGCGAGCCCCGCAAAGGGGGTGAAGAAACCCACGGGATCCTTGGTATTCAACATGCCGACGATGAGGTGAAGGGGACGCGGGGCGCGCTCCTCGAGATCGGCCATCGCCTCGGCGACGACGATGCCCGCACCGGGGTTGTGTCCGCCATCGAGCCACAACTCGGCTTCGACAGGCGCCGCCGAGACCAGCGCGCCGGCGGTCAGCCGCTGGAGCCGGGCCGGCCATTCGACGTTGACGAGCCCCGCCTCGATGGCATCGGTCGCCACGACGAGCCCCGTCCGGCGAAGGGCGGCGATGGCGGTCCCGGCATTGGTGAACTGGTGCCGGCCGACGAGCCACGGGCTCGGCAGGTCAAGGAGGCCATCCTCGTCCTGGTAGACCAGGCGGCCACGCTCCGCATAGGCGACCCAGTCGCGATTGGCGACGAACAGCGGCGCGCCGCTCCGGGCGGCAGCGTCCTCGATGACCTCGAGAGCCGCATCGGCCTGCGGCGCGATGATTCCCGGTCGCCCGCGCTTCAGGATTCCGGCCTTCTCCGCCGCGATGCCCTCGAGACTGTCGCCGAGGAACTTCTCGTGGTCGATCGAGACGGCGGTGATCACGCTGGCGAGCGGCTCCGTCACGATGTTCGTCGCATCGAGCCGGCCGCCGAGGCCGACTTCGAGCAGGAGGACATCGGCGGGGTGCCGGGCGAAGATGTCGAAGGCCGCCGCCGTGGTGATCTCGAACTGCGTGATCGGGCGCCCGGCATTGACCTTCTCGACCGCGAGCAAGCTGTCGGCGAGTTCGTCCTCGTCGACGAAGCGGCCGCCGCCATCCGCGCCGAGGCGCATGCGCTCGTGAAAACGCACGAGGTGCGGCGACGTGTAGACGTGAACGCGCCGGCCGGCCGCCTCCAGCATGGCGCGCATGAAGGCCGTCGTCGATCCCTTGCCGTTGGTTCCGGCGACGTGGATCACCGGCGGCAGGCGCGCCTCGGGATGGCCGAGATCGGTCATCAGGTCGGCGATCCGATCGAGAGACAGGTCGATCTCGCGCGGATGGAGGTGGAGCAGGCGCTCCAGGATGGCGTCGGACCGTTCCATCGATCCGCCGGTCAGACCGGCTCCGCCTCGATCACCTCCGGCGCCGAGGGCTCCTCGGGAATGGAGGGGTCGCCGCCGAGCAGCCGGCACAGCCGGCTGACGGTGGCACGGATCTGGTGGCGGTGGACGACCACATCGACCATGCCGTGCTCGAGCAGGTACTCGGCGCGCTGAAAGCCATCGGGAAGCTTCTCCCGGATGGTCTGTTCGATGACGCGCGGGCCGGCGAAACCGATGAGCGCCCCCGGCTCGGCAAGATGGACATCGCCGAGCATCGCATAGGACGCCGTGACGCCGCCGGTGGTCGGGTGGGTGAGCACGACGATGTAGGGCTTCTTCACCTCACGGAAGGCCTCGACGGCCACCGTGGTACGGGGAAGCTGCATCAGTGCGAGCACGCCTTCCTGCATCCGCGCCCCGCCCGAGGCCGCGAAGAGAACGAAGGGCAGCTCCCGCTCCCGCGCCGTCATCAGGCCGGTGATCACCGCCTCGCCGGCGGCCATGCCGAGCGACCCGCCCATGAAGTCGAAGTCCTGGACGGCGGCGACGACCGGCACATCCTCGACGCTGCCGGCGCCGAGATGGACCGAATCGACCGCGCCGGTCTTGGTTCGCGCATCCTTCAGGCGATCGGTATAGCGACGCTCGTCGCGGAACCGCAGCGGATCGGCCGGCACGTCGGGGAACGGGATCGTCTCCCAGCTCGACCCGTCGAAGAAGTGCTCGAAACGCTGCTTCGCCGTCATCCGCATGTGATAGCCGGAGCCGGGGACGACGAAGTGATTGGCTTCCAGGTCGCGATGGAACACCATCTCCCCGGTCTCGGGACACTTGATCCAGAGATTCTCGGGGACTTCGCGCTTGACGAAGTAGTTGCGGATTTTCGGGCGGACGACGTTGCTGATCCAGCTCAAGTCCAGAAACTCCTACTCGGCGGCCTCGGCCCGGGCCGCACGGACACCGGCGGCAAGGTCGGCGACGAGGTCGGTGACGGCGCGGACCGTACCGGCCGTCGCCCTGCCCTCGCCGTCAAGCGAACCGGCGACGGCCGCGACGATCGCCGAGCCCACGACCACGCCATCGGCGCCGCGGCCGATGTCCGCCGCCTGGGCGGCGGTCCTGACGCCGAAGCCGACCGCCACCGGCAATATGGTGTGCCGCTTGATCCTTGTCACCGCCTCGGCGACACGAACCGCGTCGGGCGCCGCGGTGCCGGTGATGCCGAGGATCGAGACGTAGTAGACGAACCCCGAGGTATTTTTGAGCACGGCCGGCAGCCGCTTGTCGTCGGTGGTGGGCGTCGCGAGCCGGATGAAGCTGATGCCATGCGCCATCGCGGGCAGGCAGAGTTCGTCGTCGGCCTCGGGCGGCAGGTCGACGACGATGAGGCCGTCAACGCCGGCTTCGCGGGCCGCCGTGAGGAAGGCCTCGTTCCCCATGGAATAGATCGGATTGTAGTAGCCCATCAGGACAACCGGCGTTTCGGCGTCGCCTTGCCGGAAGGCGCGGACCATGTCGAGGGTCTTGCGCAGCGTCTCGCCGCCCTTCAGGGCCCGCTGCCCGGCCATCTGGATCGCCGGGCCATCGGCCATCGGGTCTGAGAACGGCATGCCGACCTCGATCACGTCGGCCCCGGCCCCGGGCAGCGCACGGAGGATGGCAAGGGACGTTTCGTGGTCGGGGTCGCCGGCCATGACGAAGGTGACGAGGGCCGGCCGGCCCTCGGCCTTGAGGCTGGCGAAACGGCGGTCGATGCGGGTCTCGGTCATGGCGTCATCGTCTCCCCGGGCGCCGCGTCTCGGTGTCGATCCAGGCGAGGTACTTGGCATTGGCGGTCATCGGACGGTGGACGACCACGCCGGGCAGCTCGTAGGAGTGCTCGCCGACGATGAAGTCCATCAGGTCGTGGACCTTGCTCTCGGCGGTCTTGAAGACCACCGGCACCTCGTTCTCCTCGCGGAGCGCCTGCTCCCACCAGTAGAAGGAGCGGACGGGCGCCTGAACGCTGGCGCAGGCGGCGAGCCGCTTCTCCACCGCCGCGCGCGCCACCTTCGACGCCTCCTCGGCGCTGCCGAAATTGACGTGGACCTCGAGCATCAGGCGATGTCATGCCGAGATGGGCGGCAACGGCGAAGACGTCCTTGTCGCCGCGGCCGCAGAGGTTCATCACGATGATCTGGTCGCGGTCCATGGTCGGCGCGCGCTTGATCACCTCGGCGAGGGCGTGCGCCGGCTCGAGCGCCGGGATGATGCCTTCGACCCGGGTGAGCAGCTGGAACGCCTCGAGCGCCTCGCGGTCGGTGGCCGGCACGTAGGTGACGCGGCCGGTGTCCTTGAGCCACGAATGCTCGGGGCCGACGCCGGGATAGTCGAGCCCGGCCGAGATCGAGTGGCCCTCGAGGATCTGGCCTTCCTTGTCCTGGAGCAGATAGGTGCGGTTGCCGTGGAGGACGCCGGGACGGCCGCCGCTCATCGAGGCGGCATGGCCGTTCTCGACCTCGAGCCCGTGGCCGCCGGCCTCGACGCCGTAGATCTTGACCTCCGGATCGTCGAGGAAGGGGTGGAACAGGCCGATGGCGTTCGATCCGCCGCCGACGGCCGCAACCAGCGCGTCGGGCAGGCGGCCCTCCATGGCGAGGATCTGCTCGCGCGCCTCCCTGCCGATCACCGACTGGAAGTCGCGGACCAGCTCCGGATAGGGGTGCGGGCCGGCGGCGGTACCGATCAGGTAGTAGGTCGACTCGACGTTCGTCACCCAGTCGCGGAGCGCCTCGTTCATGGCGTCCTTGAGGGTGCCGTTGCCGGCGGTCACCGGCTTCAGCTCGGCGCCGAGGAGGCGCATGCGGAAGACGTTGGGCTTCTGCCGCTCGACGTCGGTCGCCCCCATGTAGACGACGCAGGGCAGGCCGAAGCGCGCGGCCACCGTCGCCGTCGCGACGCCATGCTGGCCGGCGCCGGTCTCGGCGATGATCCGCGTCTTGCCCATGCGGCGGGCGAGCAGGATCTGGCCGAGGCAGTTGTTGATCTTGTGGCTGCCGGTGTGGTTGAGCTCGTCGCGCTTGAAGTAGATCTTGGCGCCGCCCCGGCCGCCCGAGGCCGCGGACACCTCGCGGAGATGCTCGGTCAGCCGCTCGGCATAGTAGAGCGGGCTCGGCCGCCCGGCGTAGTGGGCGTTGAGGTCCCGAAGCTCCGCGTGGAAGGCGGGATCGTTCTTCGCCGCATCGTAGGCCGCCTCGAGCTCGAGGATCAGCGGCATCAGCGTCTCGGCGACGAAGCGGCCGCCATGAAGACCGAAGAAGCCGCGCTCGTCCGGGCCGGCGCGGAAGGTGTTGGGCTGTATCGTCATGGGCGCGATTTGGCACGAAACCGCGCCGGAGTCCAACGGGACCTAAGTCCCCCGATCGGCGCCCCGCGCCGCGGCGACGAAGGCGGCGATGAGGCCCGCGTCCTTCCGCCCCGGCGCCGTCTCGACGCCCGACGAAACGTCGACGCCGGGGGCGCGGGTGCGGGCGATCGCCGTCGCGACATTGGCCGGATCGAGCCCGCCCGACAGCATCCATGGCATGCCCGGCGCGAATCCGTCGAGGATCGCCCAGTCGAAGGCGAGAGCGTTGCCGCCGGGCCGGGTGGCGCCCTTCGGCGGCTTGGCGTCGAGCAGGATGCGGTCGGCAACACCACGAT
>JAEZEN010000408.1 GCA_023433185.1 Pseudomonadota bacterium
CGTCGAAGGCCTCGATCGACAACTACGGAAAGATCGAATCCTCCCAGCTCGGCGTCTACGCGAACACCACGACGGGGAGCGTGGTCAAGATCGTGAACCACAAGGGCGCGACAATCGAAGGCGCGACCCAGGCCGTGGGCAGCGTCGAGAAGCTCAGTCTCAAGAACGAAGGGACGATCAAGGGCATGGTGGCGTCCGGGTTCTTCTCCGACAAGGTCGTCAACAAGGGCAAGATCAAGAGCGACGCGCATCTCGGCGCCGGCGACGACGTCTTCAAGATGAAGGGCGACAAGGCCAAGGCCGGCATGATCGACATGGGATCGGGCAACGACCTCGTCGTGCTCGGCGAGAAGGCCGACAAGCTGCTGTTCGATTCGACACTGAACGCGGCGACGAATGTCGACACGGTGAAGAAGTTCCAGTCGGGAAAGGACAAGTTCTTTCTCGACGACGACATCTTCACGGCGATCACGCCCGGCACGCTGTCATCGGCGGCGTTCCATAAGGGCACCGCGGCGGCCGATCCCGACGACCGCATCATCTACGACAAGAAGACGGGCGCGCTCTACTACGACCCCGACGGCACCGGGGGCGCGGCGCAGATCCAGTTCGCCAAGCTCGACCCGGGCACCAAGCTCGAGGCCGGCGACTTCACCATCGGCGAGTACACCATCGTTGCCTGAGCGGCGGACTCGGATGGCACTTTCGCTCCCCCGGCCGCAGGATTGCTGCGCGGGCCGCCGACGCATCGCCATCGGGCCGCCCGGCATGGGCGAACGTGGCGCCCGCCATCCTGCGGCCCGGCCGGCGCGACGCGATCGTCTCTCGAATAGCATGACGTGGCGCGGGGCAAGCCGGCACACACCGGGTTGATCGGGCGTCGCAAACGCTTGTGTCGGCCAGATCGATTTGCTACATGGGCGCGCGCTTTCAAGCGGTCGTGGCGGAACTGGTAGACGCGCAGCGTTGAGGTCGCTGTGGGGCAACCCGTGGAAGTTCGAGTCTTCTCGACCGCACCAGCGCACTGAGGAATCCGGCGGCTTCGGCCGCCGTTTTCTTTTTCGGGGCGGCACGCCCGGGGTGCCTGTGCGGAATCGCGGGACCCGTGCGGATTTCCTTTGTGCCGCGCGCCGCCCTCCGCTAGGCGGATGCGCAGGGCCGGACATCGGCGAAATCTTCCAGTATGGAGAACGGCGTGGCGGACGAGCCCACCATGGCCGGAGAGGGCGGCCCCGCGGACCCGGGTCCGATGGCCCATGACGAGGACGGCAACCTCACCGCGGCGTTCGTCGCGGAGGTGCGCGACGCCATCGGCCGTCGCGATGCGGCACGGCTCCGCACGCTCGTCGAGGAACTGCACGAGGCCGACCTCGCGTCGCTGATCGAGGCGCTCGCCCCCGACGAGCGCACCGGGATGATCGCCCTTCTCGGCGACGACTTCGACTTCACCGCACTCACCGAACTCGACGAAACCCTGCGCGTGCAGATCCTCGAGGCGCTGCCGGCGAAGACCGTCGCCGAAGGCGTGCGCGAGCTCGAGTCGGACGACGCGGTCGCACTTCTGGAGGACCTCCAGCCGGCCGAACAGGCCGAGATTCTCGCCGAACTGCCGCCCGTCGAGCGCGCCGCCGTGGCGCGCAGCCTGACGTTTCCCGAGAAGTCGGCGGGCCGTCTCATGCAGACGGACTTCATCGCCGTACCGCCGTTCTGGGACGTCGGCCAGACGATCGACTACATGCGCGAGGAGGAGGAACTCCCCGACGAGTTCCATGTCCTTCTCGTCACCGACGCGACCCACCACCTGGTCGGCACCGTCGCCCTCGACCGCCTGCTCCGCAGCAAGCGTCCGACGCCGATCGCGGCGATCACCGACACCGACGTCGAAACGGTGAAGGCCACGGACGACCAGGAGGATGTGGCGCGCATCTTCGAGCGCTACAACCTCGTCACAGCGCCGGTGCTCGACGACGACGGTCGGGTGGTCGGCGTGATCACGGTCGACGACATCGTCGACGTCATCGAGGAGGAGGCCGAGGAGGACATCCGGCGGCTGGTGGGCCTCGGCGACGAGGAAGCGTCCGATACCGTCCGCTACGTCGCGCGGAGCCGCATTCCGTGGCTGCTGGTCAACGTCGTCACCGCCTTCCTCGCGGCTTCGGTGATCGGACTGTTCGGGGCGAGCATCGAGCAGATGGTGGCGCTCGCCGTCCTCATGCCGATCGTCGCCTCGATCAGCGGCAATGCGGGGATCCAGGCGATGACGGTGACCATCCGCTCGATCGCGACCCGCGACATGGCCGCCAGGGCGGCATTCCGCGCCATCGGTCGCGAAATCCTCGTCGGGCTGATCAACGGGCTCGTCATCGCCATTGCCGTGGGCCTTGCCGCCGGGCTGTGGTTCCAGAGTGTCGAGATCGCGGTGGTCATCGGCCTGGCGCTGGTGATCTGCCTGCTGATCGCCGGGCTCACCGGGGCGACCACGCCGCTTGCCCTCCATCGTCTCGGCCTCGACCCGGCGCCGGCCTCCGGCGTCATCGTCACCGCCATCACCGACGTCGCCGGCTTCTTCGTCTTCCTCGGCCTTGCCGGCTGGTGGTTCGGGCTGCTCTGACCGGGCACCGCCCCCGTCGCTGCAGGGTCCTGCGCCGAGGACCGGGGCTCGCACGATGTGTTTCAGGGGCGTGCAATTCTTTATGCCCGCGCCGCGGGGTCGATGGGTAATGTCCCGCACGGATTCGCGAAGAATGCTTGGGATCGGGAGCGCGTGACGGACAGAGGACCAATCCGGGTCGGCGTGGTCGGCCTCGGCTATTTCGGCGCGCACCACGTGCGACACTACGCGGCCCACGCCGGGGCGACGCTCGTGGCGGTGGCCGATGTCGATCCCGAGCGGGCCGCCACGGTGGCCGGGGCGCACGGGGCGGAAGCGCTCGCCGACCATCGCGCCATGATCGGCCGGGTGGATGCGGTCTCGGTGGCGGCCCCGACCTCCGTTCACCATGCGATCGCGGGCGACCTGATCGACGCCGGGATTCATGTCTTCGTGGAGAAGCCGATCACCGTCGACGCGGCGGGGGCGGCCGACCTCGTGGCCCGCGCCGACCGCTGCGGCACGCGCCTTCAGGTCGGCCATATCGAGCGCTTCTCCCCGGCCTTCAGGGCGCTCAGCGCGCGGGTCGAGGCGCCGCGCCTCATCGAATGCGTGCGACGGACGCCGTGGTCGGGACGGGCCCTCGACGTCGACGTGGTCCTCGACCTGATGATCCACGACATCGACCTCGTGCTGACCCTGGCCGCCGCGCCCGTCGTGTCCGTCACCGCTACCGGCGTCTCGGTCGCGACGGTGCACAACGACGCGGTCGAGGCACGGGTGACCTTCGCCGACGGGCTCACGGCGACCCTGGCCACGAGCCGCGTCGCCGCGTCGCCCGAGCGCGCGA
>JAEZEN010000547.1 GCA_023433185.1 Pseudomonadota bacterium
CGCGGACGAGGTTGGTCGAGTGGCAGTCCGCGCACATCGTGTTCCAGTTCTGCATCCGGCCGGTCCAGTGCAGTTCGTCCCCGGCCGGGATGACCTCGTCGGGGTAGAGATGGAACCAGCGCTGGCCGCCGACCTCCGCCGGCCGCGCGTCCCAGGCAGTGGCGAGCGCCTGCAGCCGCCCGCCGGGCAGCGCGACGAGGTATTGCTGGAGCGGTGTCACGCCGAAGGTGAACAGCACCTCGAAATCGTCGAGGCTGCCGTCCGGTCCGTCGGTGCGCACCATGAAGTCGCTGCCGCGGCGGAAGAAGGTGGTGGTCACGCCGTCCTTCTCGAAGGTGGCGTCGTCGAAGTCGCCGAGTACCGTCGCCTCGTCGGCGTGCTGCATGGCGAGGGCGTGGTGCGAGCCTTCCCAGAGGCCCGTCTCGGCCGCGTGGCAGGAGGCACAGGTGCCGGCGCCGACATAGGTGGCGGCGCCGGGCGTCCCGGCGGTCTCGGCGCCCGAGGGCGGCGCGAGAACGAGGCCCGCCACCACGAGCAGGACGGGCAGGAACGCTCCGCCGAGGATGACGCGCCACAGGAAGCGACCGCCTGGTTCGTTTGCGTGGTCCACGTTCTGATCCGTCCCCGGCGGTCCGCTTGCGGCGGCATCATAGAGCCGTTCCAGCCTCGATCGTCCATCGATTTCCGGGGCCTGCGCGCGGGCGTCGGGATTCCGGTATAGTGGCCGCCGATACGAGGGAGGCATGAACCGATGAACGTCATCCGCATCCCGGTGGCCGCGGCGCTCGCGATCGGCGCGCTCTTCGCGGTCCCCGCGGCTTCTGCCGCGGACGATCCGTTGCCGTCGTGGAACGAGGGGGCCAACAAGCAGGCGATCGTCGATTTCGTCGCCGCGGTGACCACCGAGGGCGGGGCCGACTTCGTCCCCGTGGGTGAGCGGCTGGCGACGTTCGACAATGACGGCACGCTGTGGGTCGAGCAGCCCTACTACGTGCAGCTCGCCTTCGCCTTCGACGAGGTCAGGGCGATGGCCCCGGACCACCCGGAGTGGAAGGACACCGAGCCCTTCAAGTCGGTGCTCGACGGCGACGTGGCCGGCGTCCTCGCCGCGGGCAAGGACGGCCTCGAGAAGATCATCGCCGTCACCCATTCCGGGATGACGACGGACCAGTTCGAGGAGACGGTGAGCGCCTGGATCGCGACCGCGAAGAACCCGAAGACGGGCCGCCTCAACACCGACGACATCTATGTGCCGATGGTCGAGGTGATCGACTACCTCAAGGCCAACGACTTCGACGTCTACATCGTCTCCGGCGGTGGCATCGAGTTCATGCGGCCCTGGACGCTGGAGACCTACGGCATCCCGCCCGAGAACGTCATCGGCTCGTCGATCAAGCTCAAATACGAGGTCACCGATGCCGGCCCGGTGCTGATGCGCGAGGCCGAGCTCGACTTCATAGACGATGGCCCGGGCAAGCCGGTCGGCATCCAGAAGTTCACCGGCAAGCGGCCGATCGCCGCCTTCGGCAACTCGGACGGCGATTTCCAGATGCTGCAGTGGACCACCACCGGTCCCGGCAGGCGCCTCGGCATGATCGTGCACCATGACGATGCGGTGCGCGAGTTCGCCTACGACCGTGATTCCCAGATCGGCAAGCTCGACAAAGCGCTCGACGCGGCCCCGAAGGAGGGCTGGCACCTGATCAGCATGAAGGACGACTGGAAGACGATCTTCCCGTCGCAGTAGACGCCTGCGCAGGCCGTCAGGCCGCGCCGGCCTTCGGCAGCGTCTTCTCGGGCTCGTCGGCGACGAAGGCCACGGCATGGTCGCGGCCTTCCCACGCCGCGCCCTGCCGGCGCGTGAAGTCGAGCCGGCTGCGGCCCCTGTAGCGCTCCGGTCCGATCGCCACGCCCCACAGGCCGAAGGGCAGGGGCTTGGCCTCGATCTCCTCCACGTCCTGCCAGCCGTCCCAGCCGAGATGGAGCGTGAAGGCGTGGCGGTCCTCGATGAGCAGCGTCCGCCCGGCGGCCAGGGCGGCGACCGGCGTTTCGTCGCGCCAGCGCGTGTGCCGTGCGGCCGGGGCGCCCGCGCCGTAGCGGCCGCGCACGGCCTCGAGCTGTTCCACCGGCTGGCCCGTCTGGCGGGCGATCAGAAGCTTGAGGAACTCGGCATGGGCCCAGACCAGCGGCATCGCCGAGCCCGACGGCCGGCCCGGGTAGAGCAGGCGATCGGGAATGGGGGCGGCGTCCCAGACCTGTTCGGGCAGCATGCCGCCGGGACTGGCGCAGCGCATCATGGTGCGGAGATAGGCGATCGGGTCCTCGCCCGCCTGGAGCGCGAGGTGGCCGCGCTCGCCGCTGAGCAGCGGCCAGGCCCGCCCGACGCCGTTTCCGTCATAGGCGCGGCCGTCGTCATACTCGCCGTAGCCGTCGCCGTTGTAGCGCCGGTAGACAGGCCCCGAGGGCGTGTCGACCTTGAGGACCGCATCGACGACCCTGATCGTGTCGCTGACGCGGGGATCCTTCGCGGGCCTGAGACCGAGGCGGACGAGCCAGGAGAAGTCGAGTGCGACGAGAGCGTTCGCCTGCACCGTCTCGCCGTTCCGGTTGCGGAGCAGCACCCTGCCGTCGAGGCCGCCATCGGTCTCGGGCGGGGCGAGCCGCACGTAGTAGCCGTCGACTCCGACCTCCCTGGCAAGCGGCGTCCCGGTGACGTAGCACCATTGCTCGACGCGCTCGTTCCAGTCGTCGGCAAGGTCGAGGGCGCAGTCCCGGTCGGCACCGTCGAGCCAGGGCGCGGCGGCGACGAGGGCGGCGATCGCGGTCGCGATCGTGAAGGCGCTGATCCCGGGATTCTCCTCCCATCGGTCCTGCTCGCTCGCCGGCCCGTCGCGGGCGACGAGCGCGACGGCGCGGCGCACCATCGCGGCGACGCCGCGGCCCGCCGCGTGGCGGTCCTCGCGAAGCGGAGCGGCGTGGCGGGGGGGTAGGGCCGG
>JAEZEN010000012.1 GCA_023433185.1 Pseudomonadota bacterium
GGACGAGAAGGCCGAGGCCGACGCCAAGGCCGAGAACCGCGGCGGCCGACATTGCCCGGAAGCCGCGACCGCGCTCCCCGGCGATGGCGCCCTGCGCCTCGATCGCCACCGGGCCCGGCAGGGCCGGCCGGGGTGGGTTCGATGCCCGGCGCACGGGCCGGGGCGCGTGGCGCACCGGATCGGAGGACCGGGCGAGGTACTTGCGCCACGGCGCATCGTCCTCCGTGCCGGGCGCCGCGCGAAGCGGCGATGCGTCGCGGAGGTCGACATAGGTGCGCTGGCGGACCGGATCGGGGGCGAACGGCGAGCGGCCGGGCGGACCGGCAGGCTCGGCGGGCTCCGCCATCCGCGGTCGCGACGCGGCGGGCATCCGCAGCGGTTCGGCCCGGGGCATCCGCACCGGCGCCGGCTGCAGCGTCTCCTCGAGCGAACGCAACTGGTCGAGGAGCGCGGCCTCGAGACGCGCCGCGGTCGGATCGACAGCGGCTGTGACCGCCTCCTCGGCTTCGGGCTGGTCTTCGACCGCCGCCGCGATGCCGGCGGCATCCGGACGGGGCGCAAGGTCCGAAGCGGCCTCAGCTGCCGCGACCTCAGGTTCGACGGCCGCCGCGGTGGGCAGGGCGGGCGGCGGTGCGGTCTCGACCGCCACGATGGCAGCCGTCACGTCATCGTCCGATTCGGCCGCTCGGAACACTTCCGGATCGGCCCCTGCCGGCGCACCGCTCGGGGGAACGGGAGCGGCCATGGGCGCCGTTTCGGGCGAAGCGCTCACGGCGGCGGGCGCTTCGCGGAGACCGACGCCGAGCGCCATTGCCGCGGCGATCGCCGGCGACCCGAGGGCTCCGTCCGCAGGCACGTCCTTGCGATCGGCATCTGTTGCGTCGGCACCGAGGAGTTCCGCCGGGACGTCGAGGCCGAAGGCGGCGGCAACGGCGAGGATGCGGGGCGTCGAATCGCCGCCGGCTTCTGCCTTGTCCCCGGATGACGTCACGGCTGTCGGCATCGAAGTAGACCCCATCGACGGGTTCGCCGTCGTTTCGCGGGGTCTCTCGGGTGTAGCGGACTCCTTGCCGCGCAAGGCCTCGCGGCGCCTGAGCCGTTCAAAGGCCGCATCGCCCGGCGATAAACGCTGCCGGGACCGTTCCTCGTTCTCGCTGTCGTCCATTGCCATGGCGTTAGACCCCTCTTTCGCCACAGCCCCCGTATGCAAACCACCTGTTGGAGCGAGCATTGCGCGCCGATTAAGGCAAACTGCGGGCCGGATCGCGGCGTTGTGGATGACCACGATCCCGGGCCGCGGAGGCTTCGCAAACCTTGGGCATTCGCCCACACGAGACAGGGCCGCTCCACTTCCACGGGCCCTTAAGGCGGCGGGGGCGGGGCGGTTCCATCGCCGCCCGCGACAACGCAGCGGCGCCTCATCCGCCGCGGCCATGCAAGGCCCCGGAACGGGCGCCAGCGCGCGCAAAGATGATGTGAGGACGGACCGTCGCTAGCGCGGCGACCCGCGGCGACTATATTGCGCGGCGCATCCGGACCGCGGTCCGGGACGGAGGGGTGGCCGAGTGGTTGAAGGCGCACGCCTGGAAAGTGTGTAGGCGGGAAACCGTCTCGGGGGTTCGAATCCCCCTCCCTCCGCCAATTCAGCCCGTTAGAATGTTCTCCGTACAAGTACTCTGCCCTGAAACGCTAGGGAACCCTGCGGTTCAGGCGCGAGCCTTTGGACTGCGTTCGCAGGGAACTCCCTTCTGGTGTTCTCTTTCCACGGATATTCTCTCGACCTCTGGACTGAAGGCACCGAAGTACGGATTCATAAGCTATTGATCTTGTTAGGCGTGTGACGCGCTCTTCTCCGTTATTTTTCCTATTTCCATCGCCCGGGCAAATCGCCCCGATCCAGCCTCGCTAGGCTTAGGCTAGGGCCCAAGTCACTACAAATCATCGCCCGCCGTTTGGGACTCGCTCGACCACGTACGTCACGACGGGTCACTTATGAAAACACTCGCGCGGTGCAAGGCAAGGCGGACGCGGTGCTTGTCGGTCATAGGCCTTTCTCCATTTTGGAGTTGGCATGACCGCTCTGGTCGGCGGAACAGTCGAGCGAACTTTCTCCGGGCGGCGGCAATAAAGAAGTGGACTGTCGGGCCCGCAGCCGCACCACGCCGGCGGCCAGGATCTCGGCGATTTCGGCGAGTCGCTCGGCCGGCGACATCAGGTCGGGACGGAGGCCGTTGTTCATATCAATCAGGTAGCGGCGCGACCTTGCCGTCTTCCCAGAGGGTAGCGAAAAACTCTGGGGACAGTGATTGCGTGAGGGCGCAATTTCGACTCGACTCGGCAATCAGGATGTGAGAACAAAAGAGGAACATAATCCTGGAGCAATCGATGTCTCCCGTCACCGCCGCTTATCGTCATTCCCAATTCACCGCCTCGCCTGAACGCCTTTCGACGACCGAGATCTGGGCTGTTGCCAAGTCCCTCAGGAGCCAGCTCGCGGCGGACAGCCTGGAGCGTCGGGTTCCGCTCGTCGATATCGGCCAGCACCTGTCACGGCTCGAGATCAACGGCATCGCCTTCGCCGCCGACTGGGACCTCGATCACCGCGTCGTCAACCGCGCGGGCAAGCAGGTGATGGGCGTGACTGAATACGACAAGGCGTCGCCGGATTGCGTGCTCGTCTCAGTCAACGGGCCGATGCTCGAGGGCAACGACACGCTCTTACGTTCGACCATCGCCCATGAGATCGGCCACCTCGTGTTCGATGCGCCCGGTTGGATCCTGATCCCGCCCGACGCGCCGGTGCGGTCCGGGTTCGACGGAATGAAGAACCGCCGCGACCCGCGCGAGGTCCGGGCCAACGAGCTGATGGGAGCGCTCCTCGTGCCGCCCTGGCTGCTCCGGGTCGACTGGCAGCGGCAGGCAAAGCAGCACCGGTTCCCGGCCTCTGGGCGACCGTCCGCGGTTCTGTCCGGAGCCCCGGCGTACGACGGGACCTCGCTTGAGGCGGAGGCCGTCGAAGAGGCGATCTTCACTCTGGCCGAGCGCTATGCCGTCTCGCAGAGCTTCATCCAGGTAAGGCTCGAACGCTACGATCTGCTTCGTGGCCATCGTGCCTGGTCAGGTCTTTAAGGGGAGCACGATCATGGCCTTTGGACCGTGGGTCCGCAGCGAGCGAGAACGGGCGGGTATCTCGCTCAAGGACTTCTCGCGCTCGATCGACATCTCGACCGCATATTGGTCCCGCATCGAGCGCGGGCTCGAGCTCGCGCCGAAAGATTCGCTGATCATCGCCGCGTGTCAGCGGCTCGGGCTCCCGACCGACCGCGCCTTCATCGAGGCAAGGCGCCTGCCGCCCGACATGCAGGGTGATCTCGAACTCGCCGTCTCCGTCTACCGCGACTTCAAGGCGCGCGGCCGCAGCTAGTCCGACCCACTGCCAAATCTGAAGTTCAACCGCGGCGTCCTCACCGGGGAACAGGAAGAGTCTGTCCAACGTGGCTCGAACGCCGCGGCATCACTGGGAGTGAACCTTATGTCCGAGCCTGCGTGCATCGACCACGAGACCGAACCGCGTGATCTCGACGGACCCATGCTCCGGGTCGTCATGGCGGCCGCCGCCTATCAGGCGCGGCGGATCGCGCGAACGCTCCGGCTCTCCGCAGAGGATAGGCAGGATGCCGAGCAGCAGGTTCTTCTCGCGCTCCTCGAGCGCCGGCGCTTCTTCGACGTAGCACGCGGACCATGGACGCCCTTCATACATCGAGTGGCCCGCCAGGCCGCCCAAGGCATCGCAGACGGCTACGC